>NZ_LZMO01000151.1:0-2151 GCF_001665715.1 Gordonia sp. 852002-10350_SCH5691597 | reverse complement strand
GTATGACAACAATCTCAGGAGGAACCATGAAGTTCGACGACACGCACGACGAGACATATCGCGAGGGCATCGAGATGCGTAAGACGGTGCTCGGGGCGGCGCACGTGCAACGCTCACTCGACAATGTCACCGAATTCTCGCGGCCCATACAGGAATTGGTCACCGAGTACTGCTGGGGCGCGGTGTGGACGCGTCCAGGGCTCGATCGCAAGACGCGGAGTCTGCTGAACCTCGCCATGCTCACAACACTGAATCGCGGACACGAGTTGGCGGTCCACGTTCGCGGTGCTGTCACCAATGGCTGTACCGAGGAAGAAATCCAGGAAGTGCTGATCCAGACCGCGATCTACGCCGGTGTGCCCGCGGCATTGGAGTCGTTCCGGATCGCTGAGGCCACCCTCTCGGAGATCCGCGTCAACGCCTGACGACTCGGGCAAGACTCGGGCACCTGACGAGTCGTCCGACCCCGGACGCTACCGTGCCGACATGGATACCGCGTCCGGGGTACGTCGCGCAGTGGTGCGCGCGCGAAACGCCGCGGGCGTCTCGCCGGTGGTGCTCTTGAACACCTGACCGAAGTGCGATGCACCCGAGAAGCCCCAATGCGCCGCGATGGTGGCCACGGGCACGTCCACCTTCATCAGGTCGGCGAGTTCTTCGCACGCGCGCGCCACCCGCCGCTCCCGGATCCGCGCCGCGGCGCTCTGACCACTGAGTCGAAAGATGTTGTGCACGTGCCGGACTGAGAGATGATGAGTGGCCGCGAGCTGGTTGACGTCGAGACCGGGATCCGAGAGGTGTTCTTCGATGTGGTGGTACATCTCGCGGAGCAGGACCACGTGCGGGTCGGATTCCGACCAGGCGCCGTCGCAATCGTCGAGGATCACCGCCAACCCCAGTTGGGCTGCGCTTCGCATCACCCGGTAGCGCTGGTGCCCGTCAAGCGCCTCGAACCCGACCACGATGGTGTTCATCAGGTGAGCGAGCGCCTCTGCGAGCGACCCCTGGCCTGCACGGATCGCGGTGAGGCCGAATTCCGCGAGGGGTATCTCCACCTCGCTCCACGGAATCGACAGGTCGACGCAATGGCAATCGGGAGACGCCTCGGTCGTGATTGTCCTGCCGGTGAAAACCCCCGTGTCACCGGGCCCGAGCGTCGTTTCGCGTGCGCCGGAGTCAACCCTGCTGCGCCCGGAGAGCTGGACTCGCACCACCGTCGACGACGAGTCCGGTGAGGAGGTAAAGCACTGTCCAGCAACGTCTTCGGAGAGCATCTCGGTGACCCGGACATTGGTCGCGGGAGCCGTGAACGCTCGCACTGGCGATCGGCCGAGGGTCGGGCCCGGGATTCGGGAGCCAGTGCGTCCCCCCGACAGTGGTGTGCGCTTTTGGCCCATGCCTGCACAACGATCAGCATCTACATTCATCTGTGAATCGCGCAACACAGAACCTCCGGTGTGACTTATGACTCGTCATAATTGTATGACAATCGTACAACACGTTCAGGAGTGGCGCGGTCGAGCGGCGATCGTCCGAATGCGATCGAGACGTCTGAAAGGAATCAGGAGCGATGCACAACTTTCCACGGCCGACGCAGGAGCGGCTCTACGCCCAGCGATCACCGGTCGACGAGATCTGTCCGGAATGCGGCAGTGCAACGGCAGTCGCCGAGTACCGGGTGCTCGGCGAGGGTGGCTGGTGGGACGTCACCAAGTGCCAGGACTGTCTGTACACGGTGACCAAAACCAGGACACCGCGGCTGGGCTCGTTCACACCTGTCGTACCCGCCAGGACAGCCACTGGCGTCGGGCAGCGGGGGGAGTGAGCGCGATGTTCGGAGTTGATGTCGGCGGCACTTTCACCGATGTCGTCGCGGTGCGCGACGGCAAGATCTCGGTGACCAAGGTGCCCAGTAGTCGTTCCAACCCCCCTGCGCCGGTTGTCGAGGGTGCCAAGAGACTCGGCGTGGCCGGTAGCACCGTGTTCAACCACGCGAGCACCATGGGGCTCAACGCGGTCATCGAGCGACGACTGCCCAAGATCGCATACCTGACCACAGACGGTTTCCGAGACGTCCTCGACCGAGGAAACGTGCACCGCCCGCTCGACGCGCAGACCGATCCCGCATGGCGTCGGTCGTTCGGCGATGCC
>NZ_LZMO01000150.1:0-1179 GCF_001665715.1 Gordonia sp. 852002-10350_SCH5691597 | reverse complement strand
GTGGGGAATCGGTCGGCCCGCGCCTGTGCGACCCACGTGCGTCGTCGCGCGAGTTGCGTACGTTGTTCGACGGTTGCCGCGACGGTCGATACGCGAGAAAGTGCCGCGTCGAGTCGGGCAAGCATCAACGGTGAATCGAGCGAGGCCGCGATGACATCGTCGAATCCGACGACGAGCATGTCCGTCCACGACGGTCGGGGGACCACAAGCCTGAGATGACCACCGGCATCGCGCCAGCGCCGCGCGCTCTCGTCGATGGACGTTGCAGACACCAACAGGAACTCGACCTGGTCGACCGCCTGCACCGCGGTCGCGGGATCGTTGATCGCGGGCGACATGGCACGGAGTGCGATATCGGCGATGAGGCGGAAGGCCAGGAGCGGATCGCCGTCGAATGTGCGTTCTGGCCCGGTGTCGAGCGCAGCGAAGAAGGTCCCGGTATCGATTTCTCCGACGTCGCTATTGCCTTTGTCAAGGCTCTGTGGCGCACGACCGTACACGTGGGCGAGCGTCGCGCCTGCGCGCAGTGTTGACCCGACCGTCTCCTCCATGACGATCACGGAGTCGGCGGATTCGGCGAGGTGAACCAGTCTCTCGACGTGTAATCGCTGCAGTACCAACGGATTGCGGGACCACAGGATGCTGCGTGGTTCGGCAGGGGAGTCGACTTGCTTCGGGTCGAGGTCGTCGCTCGTGGGGTACGTCGCGACAATCGATTGCTGACCGTGTTCGCAGATCGTCGTCAAGACCGGTGAGATCTGGGTTGCGGCAAGGGCATTGGCCAGTACCACGCGCAACAGCACAAGCACGGCCAAGGTGCCCACGACTGCCACGAGCGGAACACTCGCCGACATCGTGTCCCGGCTGCCCGACGCGAGGATCGCGGTGATGCAGAAAACGATGACGCTCATTGCCACGGCGGCTGTTCGCCAGACGATGGGAGCGTCTCGGAAGAGTGTGAGTCGGGGTGTGAAAGTAGTTGCCACCCATTGGACTACGAGGAACAGCAACGAAAAGATCACTGCGAGTGTGCCGAACACCGCGCCGCCGAGGCCGATGAGAACGGTCGCGACCGACGACGTCGAGATCTGCGGAGCGGCTCCGATGTGCATCAGGCCGATTGCTGCTCCGGCACCGAACAGCACGCCGATGGTCTGTGTCAGCCCAGCGCGTGCACGC
>NZ_LZMO01000149.1:0-1143 GCF_001665715.1 Gordonia sp. 852002-10350_SCH5691597 | reverse complement strand
TCGATCTCATCGCGGGTCACGCCGAGGATGAACAGCACCGCATCGAGGAACGGGTGGTTGAGCGCGGCGTCGGCGACCTCACGAAGCGCGGGTTTGGCGTTGAAGGCGATCCCGAGGCCCGCGACCGAGAGCATGTCGATGTCGTTGGCCCCGTCGCCGACGGCGATCGTCTGTTCCATCGGCACGCCGACCTGGTCGGCGAACGCGCGCAGCGCACGCGCTTTACCGGGCCGGTCGATGATTTCTCCGATGACCCGACCTGTCAGGCGGCCGTCGACGACTTCGAGGGTGTTGGCACGGACGAAGTCGAGTTCGAGGTCGTGCGCGAGACCGTCGATCACCTGTCGGAACCCACCGGACACCACACCACAGCGGTATCCGAGGCGGTGCAGCGTGCGGATCGTGGTGCGCGCGCCAGGAGTCAGTTGCAGCGATCCGGCAACCTCGTCGAGAACCCGCGCATCGAGACCCTCGAGCGCCGCGACGCGTTCACGAAGCGATTGGGCGAAGTCGAGTTCGCCACGCATCGCGGCCTCGGTCACCGCGGCGACCTCGGCCTCGCGACCCGCGTGTGCGGCGAGCATCTCGATGACCTCGCCCTGGATGAGCGTCGAGTCGACGTCGAAGACCACAAGCCGCTTGGCGCGGCGTGCGAGTCCGCCCCGCTCGATCGCGATGTCGACCCCATGCTTGGCCGCCACGCCTGCCAGACCCTTGCGGAGGTCGGCGTCGGCTGCGACGCTGTTGCGTCCACCGACGCTGACCATCAATTCGAGTCCGGTCACCGGGTAGTCGGCGACGCCCCGGATCGAGTCGATGTTGCCGCCCTGGCCTGCCAGCTCGGCTGCGACCGCGCGGAAAGCCTTCGCCGTCACCGGACTGCCGAGCAACACCACCGCGTGAGTCGACGGACGGTGGCCGGCAGGCGTGCCGCCGACCTCGACGATCACGTCCATGCCGATCGACCCCATCGCCTGCTCGACGATGTCCTGAACTTCTTCGGGGTCGGTGTCGACCGAGACCATCACGCCGAGGGTCAGGCGGTCGTTGATGACGACCTGCTCGACGTCGAGCAGGCTCACCTGCTGCGCCGCGAGTGCGCCCATGAGGACCGAGGTGACGCCCGGCTTGTCCGGGCCGGTG
>NZ_LZMO01000148.1:0-11524 GCF_001665715.1 Gordonia sp. 852002-10350_SCH5691597 | reverse complement strand
GCTGTACACATCGGCGCCGTGGGCGCGTTCAGACAAGCCGAAGGCCATCACTTCGCCGTCGAGAAGCTGCTGCGCTGCTTTGGTTTTCGCAACCTCATTGTTCGACATCCAGATCGGGCCGAGTCCGAGGATGGTGACCTGTTCGGCATACCAATAGGCCAACCCGTAGAAGCCGAGGATCTCACTCAGCGCAGCAGCTTCTCGACGGCGAAGTGATGGCCTTCGGCTTGTCTGAACGCGCCCACGGCGCCGATGTGTACAGCACCGACATGGTGCTGACGAGTGACGACGCAGGCGGCTTCACCGCATCGGGCACCAAGTACTACATCGGTAATGGCAACGTGGCCGGGATGGTCTCGGTGTTCGGTCGTCGCGCCGACGTCGAGGGGCCCGACGGCTACGTGTTTTTCGCCGTCGACAGTCGACACGAGAACTATCACCTCATCGACAACGTCGTGCATGGACAGATGTTCGTGTCGACCTTCGAGCTCGACAACTACCCGGTCGGTCCCGATGACATCCTTCACACGGGACCCGAAGCCTTCGCCGCTGCGTTGAACACGGTCAACGTCGGCAAGTTCAACCTGTGCCACGGCTCGGTCGGGATGTGTACGCACTCGCTGTACGAGGCGATCACCCACACGAACAACCGAATTCTCTACGGCAACCGCGTCACCGACTTCTCCCACGTGCAGGGCAACTTCGTCGACGCGTTCGCGCGGCTCAGTGCGATGAAGTTGTTCAGCAACCGCGCCGTCGACTACTTCCGGTCGGCCAGCCTCGACGATCGGCGATATCTGCTGTTCAACCCGGTGACGAAATCGAAGGTCACCTCGGAGGGCGAAACGGTGATGACGCTGCTGCTCGACGCCGTCGCTGCCAAGGGCTACGAGAAGAACACCTACTTCCACCAGGCCAACCGATTCATCGGTTGGCTGCCGCGGCTCGAGGGCACCGTCCACGTCAACGTCGGCCAGATCTTGAAATTCATGCCCAACTACCTCTTCGGGCCGGTCGAGTATCCAGAGATCGGAACACGCCTCGACGCCTCTGACGACACGTTCTTCTTCGCACAGGGACCCGTCGGGGGAGCGGGCAAGGTGCGCTTCGCCGACTGGACGACGCCGTACTCCGCCCGCACCGACGTACCGAACGTCGCCGTGTTCTACGAGCAGGCACAGGCCTTACAAGCTTTGCTGCAGACCGCCGCACCGAGCGCAGAACAGCAGAAGGACCTCGACTTCGTCCTCACCATCGGACATCTGTTCTCCCTCGTCGTCTACGGGCAGTTGATCTTGGAGCAGGCAGCGATCACCGGGCTCGACGACGATCTACTCAACCGGATCTTCGACTTCCAGATCCGCGACTTCTCCGGCTACGCCGTCTCACTCTATGGAAAGCCAACGGCTACAACGGAACAGCAGGCATGGGCGCTCGGCGCAGTTCGTCGACCCGTCGCCGATGCAGACTCCTTCGACAGGGTCTGGCAGCAAGTGAAGGGGCTCGACGGCGCGTACGTGATGCCGGCATGACAGCCGGCGATCAGTACAGTCGGCAATGCGCGACGCCCAGCCGCGTCAACCACATCGAGGGAGCTCCACATGGACTTACCTGATGACGTCGTCGAACTACTGCGCACGCCCGCACTGTGCTACGTCGCAACCGTGATGCCAGACGGATCACCACAGTTGACCCAGACCTGGGTCGACACCGATGGAAAGCACGTCGTGATCAACGTCGTCGCGGGCATGCAGAAGGCCCGCAACTTTGAAAGGGATCCGCGAGTCGCGGTGGCGGTCTCTGATCCCGCGAATCCGCCGCTGTTCACTCAAATTCGCGGTCGGGTAGTCGAGATGACCACCGACGGAGGCGTCGACTCGATCAACGAGTTGGCGCACAAATACACCGGCAAGCCATACGCCTGGTACGGCGGGCAGGAGCAGACCCGCATCATCGTCACGATCGAGGCCGACCGGATATCGCGGGTGCCGTGACGGCTGCCCGGCCCCGCACCTCATCTGTCGCGATTTACCTTCTGCACCGCCGAAGGTGAATAGACACAGATGAGGTGCGGCGACAGCCGTCACCAGCGACGACGACTCGCGTGCCTCACGGATCCAACGAGGCGACGAGTGCGTCGATCAGGGGGTCCAGATGGACGTCACCCGACCGGCGGATGCAGCTTGTGGTGATCTTCATCGACAGATCGCTGATGGGGAGAAGCAAGATCTCCTCGGATTCGATAACCGTGCGGACCTCCGAGTCACGCGGAATGAGTGCGAACAACGGGGCGTGCCGTAGTAACAGCAGCATTCCGCTGACGTCGCTGTAGCGAACATTGGGCTCGATCTGGATGCCGCGTTGTCGCAGTTCGGAGAAGTGCTGATTGGAACGCAGGTCCCAATGGCGTGGACCGCGTAAGAAGCTGAGGTCGCGCAGTTCGGCGGCGGTGACGTCGACCCGTCCGGAAAAGCGGCGGGCATCGACCACCACGTCGAGTTCGCTGGACCACAGCAACCGATCGACCAACTGAGGGTGATTCGTCGGCATGTGACAGAGAGCGAGATCGGTTGTGGCGTCGATCAGCTCGACTTCCATTGCCACCGAGGGACTTTGACGCAAGCGAATGGTGAACAGATCTGACAGATCGTCGATCACTCGGGACACACAACGGCGCTGTGCACGTGAGAGGACATCGGGAACCGTCAGGCGTACGTCGAGTCCTGGCGACGGTTGGTTGACCCGTGCGGACAGGGTGTCGAATTCGGTGACCAATTGCTCTGCGAGCGGGAGCAACTCGCGTCCGGACGCAGTCAGGGCGGTGTGATGAGTAGAGCGGTCGAAGAGCTTGACACCGAGTTCGGACTCCATCGATCTGATTCGCTGACTCAGCGGCGGCGTCGACATGTGCAAGGACTGCGCAGCCTTCGTGAAACTCAACTCGCGGGCGACTGCCACGAAGTACCGAAGATGTCGAATCTCCACTGCGACCTCCATTGGTGTTATCGCTGCGATCATACCGAGTCGATAAACATGGTCATTCCTTTAGCATCCCGAACCACATACAGTCGAGTACAGGTCAACTACGAAAGTCGGGAGACATTATGGGCGACAACGCATTTCCACTGAATATCGACGGCGAAGCAGCTGGACCACTAGCCGGTGTCCGAATTGTCGATTTGTCCAAGGTGGTTCTGGGGCCGATGGCGACCCAGATCTTGGGCGACATGGGCGCCGACGTCGTCAGAATCGAATCACCAGGAGACAACGCCCGGATCTCGCCGGCCAACGTGGAGCGCAATCCGGGAATGGCCGCGCTCTACATGCAGCTCAATCGCAACAAGCGCAGCGTCACACTCAACCTCAAGGCACCCGACGGCGTTGATTCGCTGCTGGACCTGCTGGCGGATGCCGACGTCTTGGTCACCAATATGCGGGGTCGCGCACTGACGAAGCTCGGCATCGACTACGACAGTCTGAAAGATCGCTTTCCACACCTGATCTACGCGCACGCACAGGGTTTCAACGAAACATCGAGCGCTGCGGATCGGCCTGCGTATGACGAGGTGATCCAGGCAGTGAGCGGAATCGTCAACATGCAGGAGCGAGCCAACGGGAGTCTGCAGTTCCTGCCGACGTTCATCGCCGACAAGACCGTCGCACTCTATCTCGCCATCGGCGTCCTGGGTGCCGTGGTCGATCAGGTGCGCACCGGACAGGGCCAGTACCTCCGAATTGCCATGGCAGATACGATGATCGCCGTCAATGCCGTCGAGCACCTCGGCGGCGAGATGTTCGTTCCGCCAGCAGGCGACGTGGGAAATCCCCTCAGCCTGAGCCAGATTCACCGCGCAATGCGCACGCGTGACGGCGGGGCGATCGCCGCTGTCGCCTATACCAACGCCGCGATCCGCCAACTGCTCATCGGCGCCGGCCGCCACGAGCGCGCAGCCGACCCCGTATGGGACACCGTTGCGATCGACCGCGACGTCTTCAATTCAGGGTGGGAAGAGGTACTCGAGCACTCGACAACCAAGACCACCGCGGAGTGGGAGGAATACCTGAATGCCCACGACATTCCGTTCGGACTGGTCACCGACATCGCCGACCTACCCAACGACGACTACGTCCGCGAAGTACACCTGATCGGTGAGGTCGACCACCCGACCGAGGGTCGAGTTCGCATGGTGCGCAACCCGTTGGAGTACTCCAGGACACCAACCGACATCAGGCGACTACCGGAACAGTACGGTGCCAGCACCGCCGAAGTTCTCGGGGCCGTAGGACGCTGACAGGAGACATGATCTTCACCGGAATTTGGGGGTCGATGAGATGACCAAGAATCAGCACGTAGATCGACCCGCGCCGGAAACGGTCGCGATCATCGGCGTCGGAGTGATCGGCCTCGCCTGGGCACGCCTCGCGCTAGAACATGGTTGGGACGTCAGAGTATTCGATGTTCGTCCCGACGTCGCCGACGTCGTGCGGTCGACGTTCGGGCCCGACGCCGGCGTCAGGGTGACGACCTCACTGGAGGACTGTGTTCGAGGTGCAACATTCGTTCAAGAAAACGGTCCCGAACGACTCGACGTCAAACGGAACACCATCGGCGAGCTCGTCGCCGACACCGCCTCGTCAGTGTTGATAGCGACGTCGAGTTCATCGATCACCGCGAGTGCCATCATCGCCGACGGCATCGACGGATCGAGAGTTCTCGTCGGGCATCCGTTCAATCCACCAGATCTCATGCCGTTGGTGGAGGTCGTTCCTTCTCCGGAGACATCGGCGTCGGCGGTGACGAGAGCGGTAGACGTCTACCGTTCACTGGGCCGGACTCCTGTCGTGATCGGCAAGGAGATCGCGGGGTTTGTCGCCAATCGGCTGCAGGGCGTGATCTCACGCGAAGCTCGTTACCTGGTGCAGCAAGGCGTTGTAAGCCCAGCCGATCTTGACGCCATCCTTCAGAACTCACTCGGATTACGTTGGGCGACGATCGGACTGTTCGAGAGCAATGTGTTAGGTGGTGGACCGGGAGGCATTCGGCACTTGATCTCCGGTGTTGGCGCCACGACGGGTGGGATCGAATACCACGCTCCGGCAACAGATCCGGCATCGATGGAGACTCTCATCGAACAGGTCGAGGACACCTACGGTGCTGGCGAGCAGACCTACGAGGCCTTGCGGGAGCGACGCGATACACGAACACGGGCCGTGCTGGCCGCTCTCGCTGCGTGCGACCACGCGGAGTGAGAACTGATAGACCGAACGACGTTAAGTGCGGCGTAGTCGGCACCAGCCCAAATAGCAAGTCCCACAGGCAGAATCACGCCGTGCGCGATCCGCGCGTTTCAACTTCATTGGATCCAGCGACACAATGTGACACACGTCATGACACGTGTGCGTGCAGTTTTCGCGATCGACTACGACTACTCCAGATGTAACACCCTTGCATGTCGTCCAGTCCGATGAGGACGTCATGCATGAAATTGGAACCGTCCGAGTCAGTTTCGGGCGCATGAGAGGAAAGCGAGAAACACATGGGTTTTGTCGACAAGGCCAAGAACGCCGCAGAAGACGCAGTCGGCAAGGTCAAAGAGGCTGTCGGAGACGCGACCGACAACTCCGACCTCAAGGCTGAGGGCAAGAAGGACCAGGGGACCGCAGGCGTCAAGAAGGTCGGCGAGAACATCAAGGACACCTTCAAGTAAGACTGCCGATCGGTTGCGGCTGGCAAGTCTGCTCAGCCGCAACCGATTTCGGCCCGAGCGAACGGTGATCTCGGGTCTGCAGAAACACCGTGCACGCGACGGTGCGAGAGCCACTGGGCGATCAGATCTGGAACAGTCAACGCACGCCACGCGACCTCGGCAGACCGCTCGACAAACATCGCGAGTTCGATCATCAATGAGTGCTGCACAGAGTCGTCGAACACAGTTCGACGATAACGGCTACCGACCAGCCGGCGGACTGCGATCACCACGGAACTCCGCCGATTCCGGCTCATTGCCGGTCGAACTTCCACTGCACACAGTCACCCGCGACAAAACTATGAATATTGTCATCGCTGGAGACTTGTGGTTGAGTTGTGTAACCACAGACACAAGTCGATCCCACGAAGGCGGTTGTCGTTATGCGCGTCCTCGACCGAGTCATCCAGAAAACTCAGGCAGTGGTGCCGATGGAGCGCCAGATTCAGGGCCTACACCTGGCGCAGCGTGCTAAGAGGCTGGTTGTAGGCGATTCCCAGCCACGTTTCGTGGAGTCCGATATCCCTGACGTGCGGGATCTGGACCTCACCGAGATCGACGTCGCCAACCCGTTCCTGTGGCGCCAAGGCCAGTGGCAGCCCTACTTCAAGCGACTCCGCGACGAGGCACCGGTCCACTTTCGGGCCGACAGCCCGTTCGGTCCATACTGGTCGGTGACCCGATACGACGACATCATGACGGTCGACAAGGACTTCGAGACCTTTTCGGCCGAACCTCAGATCGTTATCGGTGATCCGCCAGAGGGCCTCGACATCGAGATGTTCATCGCGATGAACCCTCCGCGCCACGATCAGCACCGCGGGGCAGTTCAAGGTGTTGTCGCTCCCCAGAATCTTGAGGAGATGGAGGGCCTGATCCGTTCCCGGGTCCAAGAGGTCCTGGACGGACTGCCCGTGGGGGAGCCATTCGACTGGGTCGATCGCGTCAGCGTCGAACTGACTTCGCGGATGCTGGCCACGCTGCTGGACTTTCCCTACGAGGAGCGTCGTCAGTTGGTGAAGTGGACCGATCTGGTGGCTACCAGCTCGTCAGCCACCGGCGGCGCCAACAACACCGACGAGATCTACCGCGGCGCCGCCGAGATGGCTCGCAGCTTCAGCGCACTGTGGCATGACAAAGCCGCGCGCCTTGCCGCAGGGGAGAAGCCTGGCTATGACCTGATAACCCTCATGCAGATGTCCGAGGACACCAAAGACCTCATCAACCGCCCGATGGAGTTTCTGGGCAACCTCGTCCTGCTCGTGGTGGGCGGCAATGACACCACGCGAAATTCCATGACTGGCGGCGTACTTGCCCTCAACCAGTTCCCGGACCAGTTCGACCGTCTTCGCGCCGATCATGGCTTGATACCGAAGCTGGTGCACGAGACCCTGCGGTGGCAGACGCCGTTGGCGTACATGCGCCGGATCGCTACCAAGGACACCGTGTTGAACGGCCAGTTCATCCGCAAGGGCGACAAGGTCGTGATGTGGTACGCCTCGGCGAACCGGGACGAGCGCACGTTCGACGACCCGGACAGTTTCATCATCGATCGACGGAATGCGCGCCATCACTTGGCATTCGGGATCGGGACGCACCGTTGCATGGGCAGCCGGCTGGCGGAGCTCCAGTTGCGAATCCTGTGGGAAGAACTGCTGGCCCGCTTCGACGACATCGAGGTCCTTGCCGAGCCCGAGCGAGTGCAATCCAACTTCGTGCGCGGCTACAGCTCGATGATGGTGACTCTGACCCCGGTCGGCGGGAAGCGCCGCGAGCCAGGTCCCTACCGCGCGGCCCACATCGCCGCGCAACAGCGTCGGCAGAGCGGCGAGACCGCTCCGGCGCCGACAACGCCTTCGGAGTCGAATCGGGACGGCCGGGTCCCCACTGAAGCGCCGCTCGAACTGCAGGTCGCGCAGCGTCGAGTCGCGGCCGACGGAGTCGTCGAGATCACCTTCACCGCTCCGTCGGGCGAGCCGCTGCCCGCGTGGAAGCCCGGCGCACACGTCGAGCTACTCCTGACTCCTGAACTGAGCAGGCATTACTCACTGTGCGGCGACGTCGCCGATGAGTCGTCGTGGAAGGTCGCGGTTCTCCGCGAAGAGGCCGGGCGCGGCGGCTCGGCGCACGTCCACGACGAGCTTCACGAGGGAGTCTCACTGCAGGTCCGAGGCCCTGCCAATCACTTCCCGCTTGTCTCCTCGCCGCGGTACCAGTTCATCGCCGGAGGCATCGGCATCACCCCGATGCGCGCCATGATCGACGCGGCTCGGGCCGAAGGCGCCGACTGGAACCTCGTCTACGTCGGCCGGTCACGGAAGACGATGGCATTCCTCGACGAACTCGAGGGCGACGAGCGGGTGACGATCTGGCCCAAGGACCAGCGTGGGCGATTCGACCTCGACTCGGTCCTCGGCACGCCACGCGAGGACACCCTCGTCTACTGCTGCGGTCCGACCGCACTCCTCGATGCTGTCGAGGAAAAGTGTGCATCGTGGCCTGACGGAGCTCTGCACATGGAGCGGTTCCTTGCCAAGCAGGTCGACGCACCAGAGGATGCGCTGAACTCGTTCGAGGTCGAGTGTGCGCGCACAGGTTTGACGGTCAAGGTGTGCGAGGGCACAACCATTTTCGACGCCGTCGAGAAGGCCGGAGTCGACGTCATCGGATCGTGCATGGAAGGGATCTGCGGTACCTGCGAGGCCGACGTTCTCGACGGCACCCCCGACCACCGCGACTCCATCTTGTCGCGCGCAGAACGCGAGCGCGGAGACACCGTCATAACCTGTGTGTCCCGCTCGCTCTCGTCGAAGCTGGTCCTCGACCTCTAGAGCGTCCCGACCGCGCCGGGCGGGCGTTAGGCGCAGCGATGTGCCTGGCGCCGGCCTCGTGTCTTCTCCGACGGGTCGGCTCTAGGCGAACCCGCGAGCCGCACACATGATGCGGTCCACAGCGTCGTCGACGCTCACCGTCGGTTGGAGCAAATGACTCAGCGTCAGTCTGACCACGGAATCAACCAGCGCCAGGGGGACACCTTCCCCAAGCAGCGATGCGAGGGCATCGGTCGCCTGCCCCAGCACGGCGTCGGGGTGCACCGTCACCAGCGAGAGGAGCCCGGGGTCGTGTCCTGGGCGCAGAACAGCTGCGAGGATCGTGCTCCCTCGAGCGTGCTCCAACACCCCTCGAACCGCGGCCGCGAGTCCGTCCTCCATTGAGTCCGGATGTGCTGCGAGACCCGCCCGCACCAGCTCCATGAAGCGGGCAAGTTCGCGGTCCACCACCGCGCGACCCAACGCGGCCCTGGATCCCACATCCTTGTACACGGTCTGCCTGGGTATCCCGGAACGCCTCGCGACCTCGCTCATGCTCAGGCCATCCCAGCCCGCCTCGGAGATGATCTCCACTGACACATCGAGCACTCGCTCGAGTCGCAAGGCCCGCACTTCGGCATAAAAGGCAGGCGAATTCATGCACTCAGCCTATGACACCGGAAACCACGAACGCTCGACACCGGCTTGTTCACACTGCTGGCGTGCTCTTCTGCTCAACACTAGGCAGGATTGCTCGGCACAGTCATGCTGGACACCGTGCAGATACCATTCGACGACGGACCGTTTTATCACGGAACGCGCGCCAAGCTCGAACCCGACGACCTTCTGACCGCGGGCCATCGGTCGAATTACCGGCCCGATGTGACCATGAACCACATCTACTTCACCGCGCTGCAGGATGGGTCGTTCCGCAGCGCCGAGCCGCTGCGGGTGGTCCGAGAGATGACCGGTGGACGCGACTGAGCGACGCCGAGATGCAGAAGTGGCGGGAACGCCTCGGCGCGATCCGCGACCGCCGTGGCGAGATACTCAATTAGGTAGGACCACCTCGTTGCACCAGTAGCCAATGAGGCCATGCCCAGCGGTGGGATCTACTGGCCGGTATTCATGGTGCCGGCTTGGAACTCGACGATTTCCTCGCCGTGGTCCCGCGCCCAGGTCGTGAGGACCTCGATCGGCTCTATGAGGGTCTGCCCCAGATCCGTGAGGCTGTACTCCACTTGCCGTGCACCGTCGACACTTCGCTCGACGAGACCAAACTCCTGGAGCCGACGCAGAGTTTGAGTAAGCACCTTGCGTGAGATACCGCCGATGAGGTCGACAAGTTCACCGTGCCGTCGAGGTTCTTTGCTGAGTCCGAACAGCACGAGCACCGCCCACTTGCTGGAGATCACCTCGATCGCCAGACGGGTGGGGCAATCAGACAGGAACGCGTGGCCGGGCGTGGTCTGCACGAATCCAAGGTACCTCCAGGTAACCGCGGCGCTCTTAGCGTGAAGACGGGTGCACAACAACGCAGCACCAGAATTCGTAAGGAGTCAGCCATGCCACGAGCAGTCGAATTCGATCAATTCGGCGGACCCGAGGTACTGCACCACGTACACACCCCCGTCCCCGAACCCGCGGGCGACGAGGTCCGCGTGCGGATCGAGGCGTTCGCAGTCAATCCGCTGGACGCGATGATGCGGTCGGGTTCATCACCAGCACCTGTTCCGCTCCCGCACGTACGCCTCGGCATCGAGGGCACCGGTGTCATCGACGCGACCGGCCGGGAAGTGTCCGGGTTTCGGGTCGGCGACCCGGTCATCATCACTGCGATCCCGGACTCGATAGTCCGCGGCAGCTACGCCGACTTCACCACTATTCCGGCGAGTTGGGTGGTTGCCCGACCGGCGGAACTCGACGTCGTCGAGGCCGCAGCAATCTGGGTGGGCTACTCCACCGCATACGGAGCTCTCGTCGAGGCAGCGAACATCCAGCCGAACGACCGCGTGCTCATCGCCGGAGCGTCGGGAAGCGTTGGGCGAGCAGCAATTCAGGTCGCGTCTCGACTATGCGCGGTACCGATCGCCATCACTCGGGATGTGACGAAAACTGACGATCTGCTCGAGGCGGGCGCAGCCGCGGTGGTCGCAACGGACCGCGAGAACGTGCCTGCCGCGGTGCAGCGCCTCACCGACGGCACGGGTGCAGACATCACCCTCGACGTGGTTCGGGGGCCAGGCCAGCAGGCTCTCCTGAAAGCAACGCGTCCAGGAGGACGCCTGATCGCTGTCGGGTTCCTTGACCCGCGGCCGACACCCGAACCAGATGACGTGTCAGTCACCATCGTCAACTATCGCGGCTTCGACTACCTTCTCGATCCGGCGGTGACGGGACGCATGTCCGCTTTCCTCGACGCAGGCGTTCAGCAGGGCGGCTTCCGACCTGTCATCGACACCGTGTTCGGTCTGGACGACATCGTCGAAGCGCACCGCCGCTTCGACGCCGCCGGCCAACACGGAGGCAAGAAGATCGTCGTCACTACCTGACGTCCCAGGACGATTATCAACGGCGATGTTGGGTTGCGCTGAACCGACGACGTTGTCAAACATAGGGGCCAGTGCGATGCTCGGACGTGCAAAATCGTCACAGTGACATATTGATCGCAGCCGAAGCTCACCTGCGGTGGTCACGAATGTCAGCCCTGGGCAAGCTCACCGAAAGTCGCCATGGCACCCGCAGCACCTTGACCGCGGCCAACCGCGCGGCACACGAAGCGGTATCGGCACATGTCACCACCGAATTAGCCGACCTCGCGGACGTTTGCGTGTGAGTGGGGCATCCCGCCGCGCTCTTGGTACGCCATTATTGGAGCACGTCACCTCGATGACGAGGCTCAAGAAAGTTCCCCAGGTGTGCTCACTGAAATTCCCCACCCGTGGGCGGTTTCTACTGTAGCGACCT
>NZ_LZMO01000147.1:0-1946 GCF_001665715.1 Gordonia sp. 852002-10350_SCH5691597 | reverse complement strand
GTTCAGTGCCATCCGCTCGAAAGTGAACGGGGCCGAACCTACTGCCCCATTCGTGTTGCCAACTCGCGCGGACCTACTGAATCAACGCGAGCGCGCAGCAGTCGTTGAGATTGTGAACGCGCTCCTGGATGCAAGGGAGCGAGACAATGCAGTGGAAGCTACGACGGAACAGGATGCATCGAGCGAAGAGGACGAAGAGCAGAAGACCTTTGCGGCGGTGACCGTAAGGTACGGACCGAACCAGCCACAGCCGCTCACCTTGGTTACAACAGTCCGTGGCGCCAATGAGGCCGACGCAGTTGGCAGGGTGGCTGAGGCATTACAGATGCTCGGATACGAAGTCCGACGACAGGTAGACGTCAACGGAGTGTTTGTTGATGTAGTGGCGTCGAACCTCAATGAGGTGGTCATGATTGAGGTCGTTCCACACAATCGGACCTCGATCGAGAGCATGTCGCAAGCATTGAAAGGCGCGGCTTTGGAGTCGGAGGCTGACGACCAGTTCGCCCTTGCCGCCCGCGATACCGGTGGTATCTCTGAGGGTGAGCAGACCCGCCGAGACATGGACCAGCAGGGTGAAGCGCCCGACCCCGACGGGCCGGAGGACGGGGCGTGAGTGATCGACCGAAACACCCACGTCAAGATCTTGAGAGCATCCTCACGCAGGCAGAAAGAGCTGGATGGCGCATAATCAAGAACAAGAAGTACTACCGGGCGTATTGTCCGTGTGGTCAACACCAGCGGAGTATCCACCTCACCCCTTCGGACCCGAACTACGGGAAGAACGCGGGCAAGTGGTTCGAGCGGCAAGACTGTTGAAAGGCGCGATGAACTGGTTTCACATTGAGTTCCGGCTAGAGTTCGAGGACTTCTCGGACACAGACCTGGAAACCATCTTCGAGGATGTGGCCGATTGCCTCGCTGACATGGACGGCATGGATGCTGACGCTTCGCTCAACCTTGCAGCGCGAACAATCGAGATGTCGATGTCGATTAATGCGGAGCGCGCCGAAGATGCCGTCACCAGCGCATTCGCGGCCGCGCGTACTGCGGTTCACGTAGCCGGAGGTAGTACGCCTGGGTGGGAGAAGATTATCTCAGAACAGGCGATGGAGATGAACCTCCGCACGCAACTTACATCTGTGTAATTCCTGGTCACGCCCGTTTTTGTCAGAGCCTTCCCCTAGCTTGTCCGGTATGTACCACCCCTGGCGAGACGCACGAAACCGGGAACACCTGACCATCACGTTCGAGCGCATGGCTGACGGCCGACGAGGATGCCTGCGTGGCGATCGCATCGCAATCAACACCGCCGACGACCAAGCGCAGCGACGGTGCACCCTCACGCACGAACTCGTTCACGATGAGCGCCGTATTTTCCCGGTAGACCACGTGCTGCGCGCTCGCGAGGAACTGGCCGTCGAGCGCATCGCCTCCCGACGCCTGATCCAGCTCGACGCGCTTGTTGACGCCCTCTTGTGGGCAAGGGATGCACGCGAGACCGCAGCAGAGCTTTGGGTCGACCTGCCGATGCTGGTGGCGTTCGTCCAGTCGATGACTGAGGAGGAAAAGGTGTGGGTGGGGAAGCAACTTGAGGAGCGGGCATGACTGACGAGGATCGTCGACTCCTCGACATGGCGGGTCGGCGCTGGAATCACAGTGGCGCTATGGCCGAGGCGATCAACGCGGAGTTTGGTTTGTCGGTGACACGTTTTTGGCAACGAGTAAACAATCTGTGCGACACCGAGGAAGCGTTGGCGTATGCGCCTCTCACAGTGAATCGGCTGCGTCGTCTGCGGCTTGTGAGCCATGTTGCTCAAGCAACACACGAAGTCATTTCCGCAGGTCGGCAAGTGGTTAGCTAGTGGTGAAAAGTGGGTGTTTGTGCAGGTCATCGCAGGTGGGGACACTGTTCGATAGGGGTTCGAGTCCCCTTAGCTCCACCG
>NZ_LZMO01000146.1:0-24078 GCF_001665715.1 Gordonia sp. 852002-10350_SCH5691597 | reverse complement strand
AGCGCCCGACCGACACCCATCCCGACCTCGACGTCGTCGACGCGTACGAGATCCAGCTGATCAATATCCGCAGGCGTCTCGATGCGGGTGCGAAGGTAGCCGGGCACAAGGTGGGCCTTGCGTCGGAGGCCATGCAGAAGATGATGGGCGTCGACGAGCCCGACTACGGGCATCTGCTCGACGAGATGCAGTACCACGAGTCGACCCCCATCGACACGGCTCGGCTCTGCTTCCCGCGGGTCGAGGTGGAGGTCGGGTTCATCCTCGGCAAGGACCTGCCGGGGGAGGGGTGCACCAACGACGACGTCATCGATGCCGTCGAGTGGGTGGTGCCGTCGATCGAACTCATCGATTCGCGGATCACGGACTGGAAGATCACGCTCTGCGACACCATCGCCGACAACGCGTCGTCGTGCGGATGGATTCTCGGCGAGCAGCGGGTGGCCATCGGCGATATCGATACCGGCGACGTCGACGCGGTGCTGCACCGCAACGGTGAGGTCGTCGCCAAGGGCAATTCGTCTGCGGTACTCGGACATCCGCTCAATGCGGTGTCGTGGCTCGCGCGCAAGGTCGAGGGTTTCGGGGTGCGGCTGCGCAAGGGCGACCTGATCCTTCCCGGGACCGCGACACGGGCCTTCGACGTCGCGCCCGGCGACCACGTCGTCGCCGAGTTCGCGGGACTCGGCACCGTCACACTGGACTTCGACTGAGTCTCAACAGTTTTCGTCAAGAATCATGACCACTCACCCACAGGAGGCACCGTGGCGGCAACGCTGACCGCAGCCATCATCGGGTCGGGCAACATCGGCACCGACCTCATGTACAAACTCGAACGCAGTCAGGTCATCGACCCGCGCTGGATGGTCGGTATCGACGCCGACTCCGAGGGCATGAAACGTGCCGCCGACCACGGGCTGATCACCATGAGCGGCGGCGCCGACGAGTTGCTCGCGTCGTCGGAGAAGCCCGATCTGATCTTCGAGGCGACGTCGGCCTACGTGCACCGCGAGTACGCGCCTCGCTACGAGGAGGCAGGCATCATCGCCGTCGACCTCACACCCGCGGCGGTCGGGCCCGCTGTGGTGCCGCCCGCCAACCTGCGCGAGCACCTCGACGCCCCGAACACCAACATGATCACCTGCGGTGGGCAGGCGACCATCCCGATGGTGCACGCGGTGAGTTCGGTTGTTCCGGTGCCGTATGCGGAGATCGTCGCATCGGTGGCATCGGTCTCGGCGGGGCCGGGCACGCGCGCCAACATCGACGAGTTCACGCGCACGACGTCGAAGGGGATCGAGACGATCGGCGGTGCGCAGCGCGGCAAGGCGATCATCATCCTCAACCCGGCCGATCCACCGATGATCATGCGCGACACCATCTTCTGCGCGATTCCCGAGGATGCCGACACCGACGCGATCGCCGCGTCGATTCATCAGCGCGAAAAAGACATCCAGGCATACGTTCCCGGCTACCGGCTGCTACAGGACCCGCAGTTCGATCCGCCCAGTGTGCTCAACGGCGGGCACGCGCGCGTCTCGATCTTCGTCGAGGTCGAGGGCGCGGGCGACTTCCTGCCGCCGTACGCGGGAAACCTCGACATCATGACGGCTGCCGCCACCAAGGTCGGCGAAGAAATCGCGAAGCAGAAGCTGGGGGTGTCGGCATGACCACGGCGACAACAGATCTCATGGCGCACGCGCGCAAGTACTCCGACACGCTCGACATCCGGATCACCGACTCGTCGCTCCGCGACGGCAGCCACCACAAGCGCCACCAGTTCACCGTCGACGAGGTGCGGTCCATCGTCGGCGCGCTCGACGACGCCGGCGTCCCGGTGATCGAGGTGACCCACGGCGACGGGCTCGGCGGGTCGTCGTTCAACTACGGCTTCTCCAAAACCCCTGAGCAGGAACTGATCAAGGCGGCCGCCGAGACCGCGCAGCGTGCCAAGATCGCGTTCCTGATGCTGCCGGGGCTCGGCACCAAGGACGACATTCGGGCCGCGCAGGACAATGGCGGTCAGATCTGCCGGATCGCGACGCACTGCACCGAGGCCGACGTGTCGATTCAGCACTTCGGCCTGGCTCGCGAGCTGGGTTTGGAGACTGTCGGGTTCCTGATGATGAGCCACAGTCAGCCGCCGGAAGTGCTTGCCGCACAGGCGCGAATCATGGCCGATGCCGGATGTCAGTGCGTGTACGTCGTCGACTCCGCCGGGGCGCTCGTGCTCGAAGACGTGACGGTCCGCGTGCAGGCACTCGTTGCCGAACTCGGCGACGACGCCCAGGTCGGCTTCCACGGCCACGAGAACCTCGACATCGCGGTTGCCAACTCCATCAATGCCATTCGCGCAGGAGCGCAGCAGATCGACGGATCGATCCGCCGTTTCGGCGCAGGCGCGGGCAACACGCCGACGGAGGCCTTCGTCGGAGTCTGCGACAAGCTCGGGATCACCACGGGCGTCGACTTCATGAAGATCGCCGACGCCGCCCAGGACGTCGTGCGACCCGCCATGCCGTCGGAGTGCCTCGTCGACCGCTCGTCAATGATGATGGGCTACGCGGGCTGCTACAGCTCGTTCCTCAAGCACGCCGAGGGCCACGCCGAACGGTACGGCGTCTCCGCGGCGGACATCCTGCTCGAGGCCGGCAACCGTAAACTCGTTGGCGGCCAGGAGGATCAGCTCATCGATATCGCCCTTGAGCTGAGGAAGAAGGCCGACGCGAACGCCGGCGTCTGAGGGGTTCCGCGTTCGCCCAAACGCGGCCCGAACGTGTAGACGCGGCTGGTGTACCAGCCGCGTTTGCAGGTTCGAGCCGCGTCTGGAGTTCGACGATCCGCTCACGCCACGTCGAGCTGCAGTCTTGTCAGCCACTGCCGGACCGACGCCGCGACGGTGCCCCGCTCGAGGTCGGCCCAGGTCCAGCGGATCACCATGACGCCGAGTCGACGCAGTCGGTCCTCGCGCTTCTTCTCCCGGACCACGGCGTCGGTGGCGTCCTCGCCGGGCCGTAAGTACTTCTGGTACTTCACCTTTCCGTCGAACTCTCCGACGAGTAGCCCCGACCAGTCGAAGTCGCTTCGCGCGACGAACCCGTCCTGATCGCGGAACTCGTGCTGCAGGCGTGGAATGGGCAGGCCCGCCTCGATGATCTGCGCCCGACACCACGACTCACCGGGACTCTCCGCGTCGGCCGTGGCGTGTGCGAGCGCACGGCGCGCCTGCCCGACGCCCCGCCGCGTGGCCCGCAGCATCTTGCGCATCACCTTGCGGTCGGCGCCGAGGCGCAGCGCGGCGTCGAGCACTGCGAGTGCGCCCGCGAAGCCCATCGGGCTCGTGCAGGCGATGTCGACGGCTGTTCGTTCGAGCGAGCTGACCAGCACACCATCGACGTCGACTGTCTCGCTGGGCGCGACCACTCCGACGTGCGTGTGCCTGGTGGCCGTGCGTCCGCCGTGGTTGGCGTCACCGGTGGTGACGTGCAGGCGCTGGAAGTTGGGCTTGAGCATCGGCAGCCTGTGCATTGCGGCGGCCGACTGATGGGTCACCACTCCCGCGACAGTGCCGAGCATGGCCGACGCGATCACGGTCAGCCGGTGCGCGTCGTCGGGTGTGCGTTTCTCGGCGGGCGCGAAGGCGCCACGGCCGACACGGACGATCTCGCCGCGTCGGCACGCTCGGCGCAGATCGTCGTCGGTGAAGCCAGCTGCAAGCGCCGTCTTGCGGTAGATGATGCCGTGGTCGTCTGCGATGAACGGGGTCATGACAGCTCCGACGCGCGCGAGCGCCCGGCGGTTCCCCTTGCACCCAAACGCGGCCCGAACGTGCAGACGCGGCTGGTACACCGACCGCGTCTGCACGTTCGAGCCGCGTCTGGAGCCCGCCTACATCCCGGCCGGCGGGTGCCCCAGCGAGATCAGTGCGCCGTTGGGGTCGTGCACCGTGGCGAGGGTGCCGTACGGCGTGTCCGTGGCGGGCATCATGACCGAGCCGCCGAGCTCCTCGGCGCGCTTGACGGTCGCGGGTACGTCGTCGACGCAGATGTAGATCTGCCAGAAGGAGGGTAGTTCCGGCGGAAAGAGGTTGGCCGCGTCCATGATTCCAGCGTAGGCCATGTCGCCGAAGAAGACCTGCGCGTACCGCAGCGGGCTGCCCGGCTCGACGATCTCGACGGCGCTGTTGTCGATGACCGACTCGACGCGAGCGCCGACGACCTCCGGATAGAACACCACCGATTTGGTGTAGTCCTGGCTCACGCACTCGAACCAGTACGGCGCGCCGTGGACGCCCCACTCGGCAAAGCCCTTGTGCTTGTTGGCTTTCCAGAAGCCGATCACCGCGCCTGCGGCGTCGACCGCCACGGCCATCGTGCCCTCCTCGCCGACCTCCATCGGAGGCAGCATGACCGATCCGCCCGCTGCCTTGACCAGGTCGAGAGTGGCCTCGGGGTCGTCGGTGCGTAGATACGACGACCAGACGTTGGGTACCGACCCCTCGCCCATGGCGGGCATCAGGCCGGCGATGCGGTGACCGTTGAGAGTGAAGTTCTGGTATCCACCGAAGTCGGGGTTCGGCTCCTCGACCTTCCACCCGAACAGGTCGCTGTAGAAGTCGATGGCCTTCGCGGTGTCGCTGCTCATCAGGTCGAACCAGACGGGTGCGCCGGGGGGAGCGGTGTAGTCGGTCATGGCAGTAGCTCTTCTCTGTGGTCGCTGGTCTCGGACGCTGGTACTGACCTTCATCCTTGCGAAAAGTCATCGGCGGCGTCGGTGAACACCGGAGGTCGGTACGCGAGCGAGACCCGGGGTGGCACGCTTGACCCCATGACAGAACGTGCGCGCGCACTCGCATGGCCGCTTTTCGCCGTGTCCGGCCTGCTGATCGTCGCGTTCAGCCTGGTGTCGTGGGGCGACTCCAGCCAGGGGCTCAGCTCCAAGATCTCCGGTGTCGGGCGCGTATCGGTGCCCGGTGCCGCGCCGGAAGACGTCGCATTCCTGGAAGCGCACACGCAACGTCCCGGACTGATCACCATCGTGTTGGGTGCGGTGATCGCTGCCGTCGCGGCAGTGGGATGGTGGCGTCGTCGGCTGCGCCCGATCGCGCTCGCAGTGATCGGGCTCGCCGCGGTCGGAGCCGCGGTGGCCGCGGCAATCGTGGTTGCCGACCCGTCCGGACAACTGCTCGACGACGCGGTGACCAGCACCCTCGAGCTCGCACCGGGCGAACAGATCCTCCAACCGGGCTACGGCGTGATCGCGGTGCTCGTCGTCGCGATTCTGCTCGCCGTCGGCGTGGTGTTTGTCAGCGCCACAGCAGTGCTCACGAGTACGAGGCTCACCAGTACCCGTCGGGATCGGACTCCGGCGACTCCGCCGGGATGATCCCTTCTGCGACACCGTGATCGATGCTCGCCGACAGCCGCGAGCAGGTCGGGACGAGCGCCGGATTCCCGCCCTCGGCACGTATGCGGGCGAGTTCGTTGCACCGCTCTCGGGCGTCCGCGTTCCACTGCACGCTGGTGTGGTGCGAGCTGGTCTTCTTGACCAGCACGCACGCGTGGCATCCGCGGCACTCGATCTCGGTCATGCCGCCGCGAAGATAGTGTTCGCGGTCGCGTGCCGTCGACTCGTGGACCGCGGCCCGACGCTGCGGATCGTCGCCGAAGTCGGGTGCCTTCGACCACCCGGCGAGGGCGGGAGAGGTACCCCGCGGGGTCTCGCCTGTCTCCGTGCGATCGGCGGCGGTGGTCATGGTCAGACGCGCGTGTCGGTGTCGGACGAGTTGTCCGCGGAGGAATCGTCAGGAGCCGCAGCCTCTGCCGCCTCGCGTTCCTGCTTGCGGCGCAGGTTCTCGGCCACCTCGATGCTCCAGTTCTCGACGGCCTTGGTGGTGTCGATCTCGTATTCGAAGCGCTGGGTCATCTCGTCGGAGACGTCGGCCTTGTCGACGTAGAACTGTTCGTACCAGCGTCGAAGTTGGTAAACCGGACCGTCTTCTTCGACGAGAAGCGGGTTGTCGATGCGTGTCTTGTTCTTCCAGATCTCGACGTCCTGCAGGAACCCGACCTCGACGCCCTTGGAGATCTTGTGGGCCATCCGCGACGCCTGCTCGCCCGTCATGCCGTCTGGCACCTTGGCCATCACGCCGTACATCAGCACGAACGAGTTGGCGTCGATGGGGTAGTGGCAGTTGGTCAGGATGGTCTCGATCTTGAAGTCGCCGTAGAACTGGACCATCGGGTTGAGCATGTACGACGGCCCGTAATACGCGGCCATCGATTCGAGGCGGCTCTCGGCATATCCGCTGCCGAAGTCGATGTCGGGTCGGCCGTGGGAGTTCATGTACTGCGCGGCGGTCTCGCCCTCGAAGACGTTCTTGAAGTAGTCGGGCAGCGCGTAGTGGACGTAGAAGAAGTGCGCCATGTCGACGACGTTGTCGATGATCTCGCGGCAGTTGGAACCCTCGATCACCAGGCGGTTCCAGGTCCATCCGGTCCAGGCGTCGCTACCGACCTCGTCGAGTTCCGGGACGACGCAGTCATCTGGTGGCGGGTTGCCCTCCGGGTCGTTGTAGACGAAGACCTGTCCGTTGCGGATCATCGTCGGCCACGAACGTGTCTTGGCGAGTTTGGGATTGCGCTTCGCGTACGGCACGCCCGCGCAACGTCCGTTGCCCTTCCACATCCAGCCGTGGAACGGGCACGCGACGTTCCCGTCGCGGATAGAGCCCTGGCTGAGATCGCCGCCCATGTGCCTGCAGTACGCGTCGAGGATGTTGACCTCGCCGTCGTGTATCCACAGCGCGAGTTTGGTGCCGAACACGGTGATCGAGTGGGGCTCGCCGTCGTCGAACTCAGACAGCAGGCCGAGGCAGTGCCAGCCGCGCGCGAACCGCGTCGGGGGTACTCCGGTGTCGATCTCGCGCACGTCACTGTCGCGTGCCGCACCGGATGCTCCGGTGTGGGCAGCGGGTCGTGGGGTAACGGTCATCTCCGATGCTCCTTGAGGTGGGGGCTGGTCTACATCGAATACTAGAACAGGTTCCAGTATTCGTGTCCACATCGACTCTGCGCTGCCCGATCGCAGCAGTACATCGGGCCAAGGTCCCGTGTTTCCGAATATCTCGACAAAAACTAGAACCTGTTCTAATCTCAGATCTGAAACCAGTGTCTCACGACCGCGAATCGACAGGTAGGAGCCGGGCCAGATGCCAGCACATGAGCCGTCAGCACAACAATCGATGGCGCCGGGCGCTCAGACGAGCGCCGATCGGGCAGACGCGGCTGCACAGGTGCTCGAGAAGGTCAACGCACTGCTGCCCGAGATCGAGCAGCGGGCGCAACAGACCGAGGACCTCCGCCAGATCCCGGACGAAACGGTGTCCAGCCTCGACGACGCAGGTTTCTTCAAACTGCTGCAGCCATCGCAGTGGGGTGGATACGAGGCCGACCCGGTCACGTTCTACGAAGCGGTACGCAGGATCGGCAGCGCCTGCGGGTCGACCGGATGGGTCTCCGGCATCATCGGCGTCCACAACTGGCACCTCGCCCTGTTCGACCAGCAGGCACAGGAAGACGTCTGGGGCTCCGATCCGTCGGTGCGCATCTCGTCGTCGTATGCCCCGATGGGTGCCGGCCAGGTGGTCGACGGCGGGTACATCGTCAACGGGTCGTGGGCGTGGTCGTCGGGTAGTGGCATCGCCGACTGGGTGTTCGTCGGCGGCCCGGTCATCAAGGACGGCAAGCCCGTCGACTTCGTCAGCTTCCTGATTCCGCGTGAGGACTACAACATCAAGGACGTCTGGAACGTCGTTGGCCTGCGGGGCACCGGCTCGAACACGATCGAGGTCAAAGACGTCTTCGTGCCCAAGCATCGCATGCTGAGCTACCGCACGATGGGGATGGGTCAGGCGCCAGGACTCGAGCGCAACACCGCCCCCGTCTACAAGATGCCTTGGGGCACAATTCATCCCAGCACCATCTCGACGCCGATCGTCGGCATGGCCTACGGGGCGTATGCCGCGCACGTCGAACATCAGGGCAAGCGCGTGCGTGCCGCATATGCGGGCGAGAAAGCCAAGGACGATCCGTTCGCGAAAGTCCGGATCGCCGGTGCGGCAAGCGATATCGACGCGGCATGGCGACAGCTGTCGGGCAACCTCGCCGACGAGTACAACTACATCCTGCGTGGTGAGGAGGTGCCGATGGAACTGCGGCTCGCCGCACGTCGCGACCAGGTGCGGGCAACCGGCCGGGCGATCGCCTCGATCGACACGCTGTTCGAGAACTCGGGTGCGCACGCCCTCGAGAACGGCACGCCCATCCAGCGCTTCTGGCGCGATGCCCACGCGGGACGCGTCCACGCCGCCAACGACCCCGAGCGTGCCTACGTCGCATTCGGCAACGGCGAGTTCGGAATTCCCGTCGGCGACACGATGGTCTGAGTGGAGTAATAGAAACGATGAGCGACAGCCCCATCAGTTCCCTCGGTTACATGCGCATCGAGGCCACCGACATGGCCGCGTGGCGCGAATACGGACTCAAGGTTCTCGGCATGATCGAGGGCAAGGGTGCAACACCCGATGCCCTGTATCTACGCATGGACGACTTTCCGGCGCGACTGGTTATCGTGCCGTCCGACCGCGACCACCTCGGCAGCACCGGCTGGGAGTGTCCGAATGCGCAAGCGCTGCAGGATGTTCGGGACCGTCTCGCATCCGCGGGCGTGATCTTCCGCGAGGGTAAAGACGAGGAACGCGCCGATCGTCGGGTCGACGAAATGATCGTCTTCGACGACCCGGCCGGCAACACCCTCGAGGTATTTCACGGTGCAGCACTGGAACATCGCCGCGTCGTCAGTCCGTACGGGCACTCGTTCGTCACCGGCGACCAGGGACTCGGCCACGTCGTACTCACCTGCGACGACGACAAAGCCGCGCTGGCCTTCTACCGCGACGTCCTCGGCTTCAAGCTGCGTGACTCGATGCGTCTGCCACCGCAGGTGGTGGGCCGTGAAGAAGGCGACGAGGTTCCGTGGCTGCGCTTCCTCGGATGCAACCCGAGACATCATTCGCTCGCGTTCCTGCCGATGCCGAACGCGACGGGCATCGTGCACCTCATGGTCGAGGTCGGTGAGTCCGACGACGTCGGGCTCTGCCTCGACAGGGCGCTGCGTCGTAAAGTGCCGATGTCTGCATCGCTCGGACGCCACGTCAACGACCTGATGCTCTCGTTCTATATGAAGACCCCCGGCGGATTCGACGTCGAATTCGGTTGTGAGGGAAGACAGGTCGACGACGGCGAGTGGGTGGCGAGGGAGAGTACCGCGGTGAGTTTGTGGGGACACGACTTCACCGTCGGATTCAAGAACCAGTGAACGAAAGGGCGAGCGCCCAGATGGCTGCGACACCGTACGGGTCAAGCGATTTCGACACACGTCAGTTCCGCACGGCGATGGGGCAGTTCTGTACCGGCGTCACCGTCATCACCACGCTCACCGCGGATGGGGCGCCGTCGGGATTCGCCTGCCAGTCGTTCGCGGCGCTCTCGCTCGATCCGCCTCTCGTGCTCTTCTGTCCGCAGAAGACGTCGCGGACCTGGCGGGTGATCGAAGAGAACGGGAAGTTCTGCGTCAACATCCTCTCCAACCGGCAGCAGGATGTCAGTGCTGCCTTCGGCGCACCGGGCGACGACAAGTTCGCGGGAATCGCCTGGGACCCTTCGCCCGCGGGACTGCCCGTGATCAGACACGGATTGACTTGGGTCGAATGCTCCGTCGAACGCGTCGACGACGGCGGCGACCACCACATCGTGATCGGTCGGGCACTCACGCTCGGAGAAGTGCTGCAGGACAAGCCACTTCTCTTCTACCGCGGCGGCTATCTGTCGACCGAGCATCCGCGGGTCACCCCAGCGCAGGCCGAGCTCGACAATTTCCTGACATGGACCGGAGGAGATACGTGGTTATGACGACGAATGCCGTCTCGCACACAGTCGACGTGACCGGTTCCTTCACCGACGCGATCACGCAGGCACAGGCGTTGGTCGCCAACGCCGACTTCGCGCGCACGGATGCCGATCTCGCAGAGGGATTCGACTATCTCGCCGGAAGTATCGCGGCAACACTGCAATTGGCGCGAGCGCGCAGTCGGACCCATCCAGGGTTCATCACCTCGACGGGACCGGCCACCAAGATGGGTCTCGACAACCCGGACACCCTCTACCTCCACGCCGACATCGAGCCGAGCGCCACGTATCGGGTCTGGGGACGCCGCGGCAGCACAACGGATCTGAGTTTCCAGGTACTGCGCGGCGACTACACACCCAGCGAGGTGCCCGGCGGCGACGACGCCTTCGACGACCGGCGGATTCCGATCAACGCCGACGGGACGTTCGAGATCACGTTCGGGCCGGATCTGTCCGCGGCGTCTGCGCGTGACGACTACTTCGCGCTCGGCGATGGCGCGTCGATGCTCGCGGTGCGTGAGGTGTACTCCGACTGGTCGCAGCGCAGGGGAGAGATCGCCATCGAGCGTGTCGACACGGTGGGCAGCGCTCCCGCCGACCTCGACCTCGCGCGAGTGCAGCGGCGGTACGCCACCGCGGGCAAGATGCTGCTCGCACGGCTGAACACCTGGTTCAACTTTCCGAAGTGGTTCTACCTCGACGAGCCGGTCAACACCTTCACACCGCCGCGGCTCACGCCCGGTGGACTGTCGACACAGTATTCGTCCGTCGGGCATTTCAGACTGCTGCCCGGCGAGGCCATGATCATCACGGTTCCGAAATCTGCTGCGCCATATCAGGGTTTTCAGCTCGGCAGCATGTGGTACATCTCGCTCGACTACGTCAACCACCAGACCAGCCTGAACTCCGCGCAGGCGCAGGTTGACCGTGACGGCATGATCCGATTGGTACTTGCGCACGAGAATCCCGGCGTCGCCAACTGGATCGAGACCACCGGTCACGAGGTCGGGATCATGCAATTCCGTTGGCAGCGAACAGATGTGCCGATCCCGCCGGAACAAGGGCCGACGGCACAGGTCGTCGACGCGGGCGACATCGCCGATCATCTGCCCTACCTCGACGACAACAGGCTCGACCCCGCGGGATGGGCTGCGCGAATCGCCCTCCGCCAGCGCGGTTTTGCAGAGAGAATGCTGGGGTGACTGACATGGCGGGTGTGGGACTCCTCGACGACAAGGTGGTCGTCGTATCCGGGGTCGGACCGGGACTGGGTCGAGCGATCTGCCTGCGCGCGGCAGCACACGGCGCTCGCGTGGTGCTCGCTGCGCGAACCGAGTCGCGACTCAAGGAGATCTCCGCCGAGGTCGACGCTGCCGGTGGCCGCTCACTCGTCGTGCCCACCGATATCACCGACGACGATGCGGTCGACCAGTTGGTCGCTGCCACGCTTGCCGAGTACGGGCGGGTGGACGTCGTCGTGAACAATGCCTTTGCGCTTCCCTCAATGAAGCCGTTGGCCCGCACCGACTTCGAGCAGATCAACGCGAGTATCGAACTGACCGTACTCGGCACGCTGCGCGTTGTGAAAGCCTTCACCGGGGCACTTGCCGACGCGGCGTCGGAGTCTTCTTCGCCGCGAGCGACGAGTGCGATCGTCAACATCAATTCGATGGTGATCCGACACTCCGAACCGCGTTACGGCAGTTACAAGTTGGCGAAGTCGGCGCTGCTGGCGATGTCGCAGACGTTGGCCACGGAATTGGGTGACAAGCGGATACGGGTGAACTCCGTTGCGCCGGGATACATCTGGGACGATCAGCTCAAGTGGTACTTCGGCGAGGTCGCCAAGAAGTACGGCATCAGCGAGGACGACGTCTACGCGCAGACCGCCGCGCGCTCCGACCTCAAGCGGCTGCCGGAGCCGGACGAGATCGCTGACGCCGTCGTGTTTCTCGCCTCCGACGCGGCCAGTGCGATCACCGGCCACACCCTCGACGTGAACTGTGGGGAGTACCATGACTGAGTCAGTCGGCAGGCGCAACGTCGGAACGATCGACGATCTGCACGAATCTGCCACGAGAACAACGGGTCTCGATGACTTCGGCGACGACGCGTACCTCGAGCCGCTCGGTGTGCTTCTCGATTCGTACACGAACGAAGCGGGCCTCACCGAGCTCGGTAGCAAGATGTTTCGGTACTTCCTCAAAGGGGCGTTGATCGCTCGACTGATGAGCGAAGCGTCGTGGCGGGCCACCCCGTCGTACGCCGACGTCGAGATCACCCGTCCGATCTTCGTGACCGGGCTGCCACGCACCGGGACCACAGCCCTGCATCGGCTGCTCGCAGCCGACCCCGCGCACCAGGGACTCGAGATGTGGCTGACCGAGTTTCCGCAGCCGCGGCCGCCGCGCGAGCAGTGGGCAAACAATCCGGTTTATCAGCAGATCGATGCCGGTATCGCGCAGCACCACGTCGAGAATCCGGAGTTCATGGGTCTGCACTATCTCGACGCCGGCGAGGTCGAGGAGTGCTGGCAGTTGTTGCGGCAGAGCATCATGTCGATCTCGTACGAATCGCTCGCCTACGTGCCGACGTACTCGAAGTGGCTCGCCGAGCAGGACTGGACACCGGCCTACGCGCGGCATCGTCAAAACCTTCAGATGATCGGTTCGAATGATCCCGGCAAGCGATGGGTGCTGAAGAACCCGAGTCATCTCTTCGCGCTCGACGCGCTGATGGCGGTGTATCCCGACGCCCTGGTGATCCAGACGCATCGCGCGCCGGAGACGATCATCGCGTCGATGTGCAGCCTCGCCGAGCACGCCACTCCGGGGTGGTCGACGGTGTTCGTCGGCGACACGATCGGCCGGACGCAACTCGACCTCTGGTCGCGTGGATTGCACCAATTCTCGCAGGCGCGTGCGCAATACGACGAGGCGCAGTTCCTCGACGTCGAGTTCGACGACCTGCGGGCAGATCCGCTCGGGACCGTCGAACGTGTGTATGCGGCACTGGGCACCGAGATCTCTGGCGAGGCGCGTGCCGCGATGGTCGCCCTCGATGCCGAGAGTGCATCAGGCGCACGTCGGCCACACCACCGGTACGACCTGTCGGATTACGGATTCACGGAGGCGGAGGTCGCCGCGGCGTTCTAGAGTCGGGGCATGGCAGCACCCGAAGGGCGACGTACCACAGAGGGTTTTCGACGGTTGATCTCGTTCGCCGATGCGGTGGTTGCCATTGCGCTCACCCTGTTGGTCCTGCCTCTTGCTGAGATCGGTAAGGAGATCGGGAGCGATACGACGGTGGTCGCGGTTCTTCGTGACCACTCCAGTGAGCTACTCGGATTTCTCATCAGCTTTTTCGTGATCTGGGTGTTGTGGCGCAATCACCATCGCATGATCGAGTATTTCGACGCCTACGACCGGGTGCTGTTCGAGTTGCACATGGTGTGGCTGTTCACGATTGTCGTGCTGCCCTTCGCGACCTCGCTCATCAGTGGTCCGACGTTGAAGTGGGGGACGGCGTTCTACATCGCGGTGCTTCTGGTGTCGGTGTCGAGCCTGGTGGCGATGAGTGAGTGGGGCAGGAGGCATCGGGAGCTGTTGGCGACTGGGCACGATGTCGACGAGTGGGTGGCGAGCGCGCCCGATCTCGGAACGGTGATTGCGCTCGTCGTTGCGCTCATCGGGTCGCTGGTGGTGCCGCAGTGGGGGAGCTGGTGGCTGGTGCTGCTCTTCTTGGCGGGTCCCGCTGACAAGATCGTCGCGGCCGTGGCCCCGCGCAGGTAGTCTCCCGCTGGTCGAGCGGGCGCGAGCGCAGCGAGCACCCGAGTCGAGACCACTTTCTGCGGCTGGTGGTCTCGACAAGCTCGACCAGCGGTGGGGGCTCGACCGGCGGTGGGGTGGTCTCGACAAGCTCGACCAGCGGTTGGGGCTCGACCGGCGGTGGGGTGGTCTCGACAAGCTCGACCAGCGGTAGGGGCTCGACCAGCGGTTGGGGCTCGACCGGCGGGTCTCGACAGGCGAGATTTCCTCGCTGGTCGAGCGGGCGCGAGCGGAGCGAGCACCCGAGTCGAGACCACTTTCTGCGGCTGGTGGTCTCGACAAGCTCGACCAGCGGTGGGGCGCTCGACCAGCGGGTAGGCGCTCGATAAGCGGATGGGACGCTCGACCAGCGGCGCGCTCGAGCCGCGGCTCGGCTAGCCGCGCAGGGCGTCGACCATCTCGGCGACGACGTCGTGTGGTTGGCCGAAGAGCTGGGCGCTGCCGTGGGCGCACTTGAAGTAGAGCCCGATGTCGTGCTCGGCGGTGATCCCGATGCCGCCGTGGATCTGGATCGCCTCGCCCGCGACGGTGGCGAACGATTCCGAGCAGTAGACGTGGGCAGACGCCGCGAGGTCGGCGCCATTCGGGTCGTCGGAGACGACGGCCTCGATGGCCGCGCGCGCGAGCGATCGCGACGACTCGACGAGCGTGTACATGTCGGCCATGCGGTGTTTGAGCGCCTGGAACGACCCGATGATCCGGCCGAACTGCGTCCTCGACGATGCGTGCTCCACGGCGAGCCGCAGCGCGCGGTCGGCGCCACCGACCTGTTCGGCGGCCAGGAGCGCCCAGGCCAGCGTGCGCAGTCGCGCCACCACGTTGCCCTCCGCGGTGATCGCTGTGGCCGCGGTGTCGTCGAAGGTGATGCGGGCCAACGGCCGCGTCGGGTCGACCGTGGGGAGTGCCGTCACCTCGATGCCGTCGGCGTCGGCGTCGACGACGTGCAGTGTCACGCCGGACGGTGTGCCGGCGAGGACGAGCAGCAGGTCGGCGGACTCGCCGTCGATGACGAACTCTGCTGTGCCGGTGAGTAATCCGGCCTCGCTCGAAACACCGGGGTTGTCCCACCCCGTCGCGCCCGCCCAGCACAGACTCGCGATGCGTTCTCCCGATGCGATCTCGGGAAGGAACCGCGCGCACGCGTCGGTATCGCCGCTGAGCAGCAGTGCGCCGGTGGCGAGTGCGGTCGAGAAGACCGGCACGGGACTCAACGTCGCGCCGAGTTCTTCGAGCACGGTCGCGGTTTCGACGAACGACGCCCCCGCCCCGCCGAACTCTTCGGGGACTGCGAGTGCTGCCACGCCGATCTCGTCGCACAGCGTGCGCCACAGGGCGTCGTCGAACCGGCGGGGCGTGCGCATCGCCGCGCGCACCGCTGTCGAGTCGGATCGCTTGGCCAAGAGGTCGGCGACGGACTGGCGCAACGCATCCCGGTCCTCGGTGGATATCGCGCTGTCTGTTGTCGCGCCGTCTGTTGTCGCGCCGTCTGTTGTCGCGCCGTGTGTTGTCGTGCTCACAGCGACTCCAGAATCCGCGCGCGATGCTGTGCCGGCGTCCCCCACGCGCTCACCAGTGCGCGAGTCTTGGTGAGGTACAACGACAGATCGTGTTCGGAGGTGTATCCGATCGCGCCGAGAACCTGAAGAGATCGCCGGGATGCCAGGTACGCGGCGTCGGCTGCCGCGACCTTGGCCGCGGAGATGTCACGGCTCGCGTCGACGCCCTCGGGAACTCCGCCGTCGATGCCGACCGCTGCACCGTGGACGAGTGGACGCGCCATTTCGAGGGCGATCGCGACGTCGGCGAGGTGATGTTTGACCGCCTGGAACGATCCGATCTGACGTCCGAATTGCCTGCGTGACAATGCGTAGTCGGATGCGATTCGGAGCATCGTCGAGCCGAGGCCGAGTAGTTGGGCCGCGGTGGCCAGTGCGCCGAACTGTGCGGCTCGGTCGCCATCGACACCCTCTGTGATCACCTCGGCCGGGCGCACCGTGGACACCGTTCGCGTGGGATCGACCGACTGTGCCGTGTCGTCGACCGTCGCGAGCGACAACACGTCGTTGTCGACTACGTACACACGTTCGGCAGCATCGGTGTCGGCTGCGCGCGGAGATAGTGGCGCGATTGCCGCCGAACTCAGCCGCCCGGATGCCGCGGCGTCGAGCGCATCTGACTCCGTGGCCGACCGCAGCAGGATCGGCACCACCGCAACGGATTCGACGATCGGCCCGGGCAATGCGTGCCGCCCGATCTCTTCGAGTGCGACGACCATCTCGACGGCGCCTGCTCCGGCGCCACCGTGCTCCTCGTCGATGAGCAGTCCGAAGACGCCGATGTCCGCGAGCTGACGGAAGACGCCTGCCGCGGGCGCGTGATCACCGCCAGCCCACGCCCGTGCGACGGCGGGCGTGTCGGCTTTGGTGAGGAGCGTGTCGACGCTCGACGCGAGGTCGTCGTGGATATCGGACAGCAGAAAGTCCATCGTTCACCTATCCCCGCGCGGGAGGCCGAGCAGACGCTCCGCGATCACATTGCGCTGAATCTCGTTGGTGCCTGCATAGATCGGCCCGGACAGGGAAAAGAGATAGCCGTCAACCCATGCGTCGTCGATCTCGGCGTCGGTGCCCCGTAGCTCCAGGGCCGTCTCGTGGGCCGCGATGTCCCACTGCGACCAGAAGACCTTGTTGATCGACGATTCCATGCCCAACTGGCCACCGGCGGCGAGCCTGCTGACCGTCGCGTACGTCGACAGCTCGTAGGCCCGCGAGCCGATCCAGGCGTCGGCGACGCGTGTATCGACGCCGGAGGTCGTGGGTACGTTGTCTCGCTGTGCTTTCCACAGGTCGACGAGGCGGTCCGTGGTGGCGAGGAAGCGACCAGGTGAACGCAACGACAACCCGCGCTCGTTGGCGGCGGTACTCATCGCGACGCGCCAGCCGTTGTCGACGTCGCCGATGACGCCGGAGTTCGCGCGATCGGTCGGGTCGTCGGGGACGAAGACGTTCTCGCAGAAGACTTCTGCGAAACCCGGCTCGCCGTCGAGTTGGGGGATCGGCCGCACCGTGACGCCCGGGCTGCGAAGGTCGAACATGAAGTAGGTGAGTCCCCGGTGGCGTTGCGCCTCTTTGTCGGTGCGGAACAGTCCGAATGCCCAGTCGGCGAAGCTCGACCGGGAACTCCATGTCTTCTGGCCGTTGAGGAGCCAGCCACCGTCGGTGCGGGTGGCCGTCGAGCGGAGTGACGCCAGATCGCTGCCGGCTTCGGGTTCGCTCCAGGCCTGGCCCCAGATATCGTCGGCACGCGCCATGCGGGGCATGATGCGGGCCAGTTGTTCGGGATGCGCGTGCTCGAAAAGCGTTGGTGCCAAGAGGAAGATGCCGTTCTGGCTCACCCGCCCTGGTGCGCCTGCGCGGTAATACTCCTCCTCGAAGATGACCCATTGCAGGAGCGGGGCGTCGCGGCCACCGAATTCCTCCGGCCAGCTCACCACCGACATGCGGTCGGCGGCCATCGTTCGTTCCCACTCCCGGTGCGCCTCGAAACCCTCGGCCGTGTCCATCGAGGGAAGTGGTTGTGCGGGAACATGATCTGCGAGCCAGGCGCGCACCTCGGAGCGGAACTCGTCAGCGGCGTCGTCGAACGTCAGGTCCATGGGTCAGCGTCCGTTCGACGTCGAACCAGCGGACGCCTTCATCGACTTGGCGTCCATGCCGCCGAGCGAATCTCCGCCGGAGGATTCGGCATTGGCCGAATGGGCGAAATGGTGCCAACCGAATACGGAGTCCATCGCGGTGCGCATGCCCATCTGGTCCTCGCAGATGTTCACCGCCTTCTTGGACAAGAACAGTCCCTGCATCGGCATCGCCACGATGTTCTCGCAGATCGCATCGACCTTGGCGGCCAGGCCATCCCGCTCGACGACGTGGTTGACCATGCCCCACTGTTCCGCCTGTATCGCGGTGAAACGCTCGCCGGTGAACAGGATCTCCTTGGCTCGACGTGGACCGAGCACGTAGGCGTGTGCGAAGTACTCGACGCCCGGAATACCCATGCGTGCAACGGGATCGGAGAAGAACGCGTCGTCGGAGGCGACGATGAAGTCGCATACCCAGGCGAGCATCAGTCCGCCCGCGATGCATGCGCCGTGCACGGCCGCGATCATCGGCTTCGGGATCTCCCGCCACCGCCTGCACATCCCGAGGTAGACCTCGGTCTCGCGGGCGAGACGTTGATCGGCTCCCGACTTGTCTGTGTGGTCCCAGTGCAGGGCGGCGACGTTGTCGTAGTACGTGTCGAAGTCGCGTTCCGGGGTACCGATGTCGTGGCCCGCCGAGAAGTGTTTGCCGTTGGCACGAAGCACGATCGCCTTGACGCCGGGGTCGTCGACTGCCTTGCGGAACGCGGCGTCGAGCGAGTACGTCATCACCGAGTTCTGGGCATTGCGGTACTCGGGCCGGTTCAGCGTCACGTAGGCGACGGCGCCACCTGGTCCGCCGACCTCGTAGGCGACCGGCGAGGTGTCCGGGCCGAGGTCGTCGGGACCAAGTGGGGCGGGGATCACGGCGTCGCTCATGCTCACGAGCCTAACCTAGCAAATGCTTGGTTGGTAGTGTTGTGCCGTGCTGCCCAGGTTGGCGCCCGGGGTTCAGCGCACGGTGATTGTTCCGCTGCAGGCGGTGGTGGGGATTGCCCACAGCGCGTTGCGGTTGACCGCGCTGAGCGTGACCCGGACCTTGCCCGGTCCGGTGTCGAGCGCGAAGGTGGGCCCGCCGACGTAGAGGCCGATCTTTGCCGTGTTGAAGGCAGTCCCTTTGCGGTTGTTCGTCAGGTTGTGCCAGTCGAGTCGACCGACGGATTCGTAGCCTCCGCTGAACGTCCAGAAGGACGAGATGTCGCGGACAGCGGCGGTGACTCTGCCCGGTCCCGTCCCGGAGACGAACAGTCGCGCGGTGCTGTAGGGCTGGTCGACGATGTTCGGGCTGATTCCCCAACACCGTTCGAGGGGTGCGACCGTTTCGGCATGGGCGGTGCCCGAGCCGACGCTGAGCGCGGCGAATGAGGACGCGGCAATGGCGGCTGCTGCGAGTCCAGTTGTGAGGCGGGTGCGGATCGTGTGTCGATGATGCATGGTGTAGTCCTCGATCGGGTTCGAGTGCGAAGGTGTTGCATCGGGGCGTGCGGCGATGCACGGCGGTTAATTCGGGCAATTCGCCTGAACCGTTAGCCGGGATTGTGAGCTGTGACACGACCGTGACGTGGCAAGCTGACACCATTCGGCGTCAGGGGCGAGATGAAGGTGGGCGCGACGGAAGTGACGGCACGATGACGGCAGGTGGTGGCGACGGTGGGCGGCCGTCGGGCAACGAGCGCGATCTGAGCCCGAATGTGGTGTGGCAGGCCGGCAAAGTGGCTCGGGAGCAGCGCCCCCATCGTGGTGGGACCCTGTGGATCACCGGATTGTCGGGCTCTGGAAAGTCCTCTGTGGCAATCGAACTCGAGCGTCGACTCGTGGCGCTGGGGCGCCCGGCATATCTGATGGATGGCGACAATCTCCGACACGGCCTCAACTCCGACCTCGGTTTCAGCGACGACGATCGGCGCGAGAACATCAGGCGCACAGCAGAAGTCGCGGCACTGTTCGCCGATTCGGGTTCTGTCGCGATCGTCTCACTGATCTCGCCGTTCGCAGCGGAGCGTCAGCGCGCCCGCGAGATTCACGACGAACGCGCGCTGCCGTTCTACGAGATCTTCCTCGACACGTCGTTACAGGAATGCGAACGTCGCGATCCCAAGGGCCTCTATGCCCGTGCGCGGCGCGGTGAGATCAGTCACTTCACCGGTATCGACTCGCCCTACGAGCGGCCGGAGAAACCGGACGTCGTGATCAGGCCGACGGACGGGCTACCAGCGGAGACGGCTGCCGCTGTCCTTGAGCAGCTCGGGCTATGAGCGCTACGTTCTCGGTCTACGATCAGCAGGCGTCGGCGTAGTCGGCGCGCGCAGGCGCATCCCGGCGCCTGGGTGAGAGGTGGAGGGACCACGAGTGGACGACCGCAGCCTGGCCGGAGAATTGGCGACCGCAGCAGGTGAATTGCTTCTCGACATCCGTGCGAACAGCGGCCTGACCGGTCGCGCGCTCGGTGACGAGGGAGATCGACGTTCCAACGACTTTCTGCTCGCCCGCCTCGCCACCGATCGCCCCGACGACGCCGTGCTCTCGGAGGAGTCGACGGACGACAAGGCTCGGCTGATCTCGCCGCGCGTCTGGATCGTCGATCCCGTCGACGGCACACGGGAATACGGCGCTGTCGACGAATCCGGTGAGGGCCGTCGGGATTGGGCTGTGCACGTCGCGCTGTGGTCGTCGACCGGCGGCGGCACGCTCATCGCCGGTGCCGTCGCGTTGCCCGCCCTCGGCATCACCTACGTCGACGACGAGACGCCCGTGGCACCGACCGAAGGTCTCGCCGACGTTCCGCGCGGTGACGCCCCGCGCGTCGTCGTCAGTGGCTCTCGTCCGCCCGCGTTCTCGCAGGCCGTCGCCGACGCGATCGGTGGCGAGGTCGTGCAGATGGGCTCAGCGGGAGCGAAAGCGATGGCCGTGGTGCGCGGCGAGGCCGACGCCTACGTGCACGCGGGTGGCCAGTACGAGTGGGATTCCGCGGCCCCGGTGGCCGTCGCTCAGGCAAAAGGTCTGTGGTGCAGTCGAATCGACGGTTCGCCGCTGGTCTACAACCAGGACGACACGTATCTGCCCGACCTGGTGATCTGCCGACCGGAGTTGCGCGACACGATCATCGCGGTCACGAGTTCAGAGCCAACCCCGACATCAGAGTCGCGATAGCTGCGCGTACGTCGCTTGCCTCGATCCGCATCAGGTCGTCGGCGGATAGTGCGCTCAGATCGCCTGCGGTGAGCCGATATTCGCGCTCCTCCTCGGCGGACTCGACGATGTTCCGCACGAATCGGCCGTTGCCCGCCAGGTCGATTCCCCGCCGCAACCCCGCGCCGGCTTCGCGCACGTCCTCATACAGCGGTGCACACGCCTGCTCGATTTCGGCTGCCGCCTCGGGGGTGAGTATCGAATCACGACGCCGCGCGAGGTATTCGCCGATGCGGGCCAACTCCTGCGGCGTGTACGACTCGAAGCGGATGCGTCGGGCGAATCGTGACGCCAGGCCGTCGTTGGAGGCGAGGAATCTGTCGATCTCGGCGTCGTAGCCCGCGATGATCACCACGAGCCGGTCGCGGTTGTCCTCCATGCGCGCGAGCAGGGTGTCGACGGCCTCGCGCCCGAAGGCGTCGCCACCGGAAAGTCCTTGCTGGACAAGGGTGTACGCCTCGTCGATGAACAAGACGCCGTCCATGGCCGAGTCGATCAGCGCCGCCGTCTTGATGGCCGTGCTGCCCAGATGTTCGCCGACCATATCGCGCCGGGTGGCCTCGACGACCTTGTCGGACTTGATGAACCCGAGGCCGCAATACATCTTCGCGATCACGCGCGCGACGGTCGTCTTGCCGGTGCCCGGCGGCCCGGTGAATGCCAGGTGCAGGCTGCGCGCCGACGTCGAGAGCCCGCGGTCGGCGCGAATTCTGGCCAGCGTCGCCGCGGACTGTAGTTTGGCGACCTGCTCCTTGACCGACGTCAGTCCGATCTGGGCGTCGAGCTCTGCCTGCGCAGCGCTCACCAGATCTTCCGCCGAGTGCGACACCTCGTCGGAGTTACTCGACGTGAGAGTCGGTGGAGTCGTCGGGACAGACGCGGGATCCCACGGATCGGTCCGCGCAGCGATCTCGTCGGCACTGGTGACGGTGAGTCGCGTCGCGGGCGACCGGAGAGCGTCGGCCGCCGCGGTGAGGGTGGGATCGCTGGCGAAGGCCTGCTCGAGCATCGACGTGGCCTCCGCCTGTTTGCCCTCGCCACGCAGTGTCAGCCCGTAGGTGTACATCGCACGGCTCGCACATGCGGGAATGGCGGACGACATGGCTCGTTCGAGGCGTCGAAGGGCTTCGGCGCTCATTCCGAGTTGCGCGCACGCGGTGCCCGTCAGGTAGTCGGCGACCGCGCTCATGTGCGGGTCGCGCCACTGTTCGGAGCGCGCGAGCGTCGACAACACATCCGGCCACCGCCCGGTGCGGAAGTAGAGGACGGCTTCGATGAACGTTACGATCGGTGTTCGACGCTGCGCTGCAATCGCGTCCACGACGTCACGTGCTCCGGCGAAGTCGTCGCCCGCGATCAGCGTCGCGGCGTACGCGGCCGCGGCCTCGACGGCGTCGGACAGTGGGTAGTCGAGGAACATGCCGGTGTACCAGCGCCCGACCAACGTTCGCGGCGGCAGGCCCAGCCTGCGTTGTTCCGCGCCGATGCGATCGCTGTGGCGAAAGAGCGCGAGAAGTACCTCGTTCGACGTGTCGCCGCAGGCCAGGCGGCCGAGCCAGGCGTCGGCCATGCTCGGGTCCCACTCGCTGGCGCGCGTGAACGCCTTGGTGGCCTGCGCCCTGTTGTCGACCGGGTCGGTGCCCTCGACGGGGATCCCCAGTGAGAGCACCCCGAGCTCGAAGAGCTGCCGCGCCTTGCGGACGTCGGTCATCATCCCCCCAAAAAGTCCGATTGAACCGCTTCGCGTAGATCAATCACCGTAGCCGTTGTGCCGCGCGCCGGGGCCGTGCTCGACACAGTCCGAGGTCGTTGCGGGCCGGGCGGTAGAATCTGGCAGGTGAGCGATCCTGTGGAGACCGTGTCTGTGGATTCAACGTCTGTGGATTCAATCGAACGGGCAGTCGAGAGCCCCGATCAGCCCCAGCCCTACAAGGAGCTCGGACTCAAGGACGACGAGTACGAGCGGATCAAGCAGATCCTCGGGCGCCGACCCACTGATTCCGAACTCGCCATGTACTCGGTGATGTGGTCGGAGCACTGCAGCTACAAGTCGTCCAAGGTGCATCTGCGCTACTTCGGTGAGACCACCACGGAGGAAATGCGTTCGGGCATGCTCGCGGGCATCGGCGAGAACGCGGGCGTTGTCGACATCGGCGACGGCTGGGCCGTCACGTTCAAGGTCGAGTCGCACAACCATCCCAGCTACGTCGAGCCGTATCAGGGTGCAGCGACCGGTGTCGGCGGCATCGTCCGCGACATCATGGCCATGGGTGCCCGCCCGATCGCCGTGATGGACCAACTCCGCTTCGGCAAGGCCGACGCCCCCGATACGCGACGCGTGCTCGACGGCGTGGTCCGCGGTGTCGGCGGTTACGGCAACTCGCTCGGGCTGCCCAACATCGGCGGCGAGACGGTCTTCGACTCCAGCTATGCCGGCAACCCCCTGGTCAACGCGCTGTGCGCGGGTGCGTTGCGCACCGAGGACCTGCAACTGGCCTTCGCATCGGGCACCGGGAACAAGATCATCCTGTTCGGTGCTCGCACCGGACTCGACGGCATTGGCGGTGTGTCGGTGCTCGCGTCGGAGACCTTCGACGACACCGGCGAGTCCGGCCCCAATCGCAAGAAGCTCCCGAGCGTTCAGGTGGGCGATCCGTTCACCGAGAAGGTGCTCATCGAGTGCTGTCTCGAGCTCTATCACGCTGGGCTGGTCGTCGGCATCCAGGATCTCGGCGGTGCCGGACTTTCTTGTGCCACATCGGAATTGGCATCGGCCGGCGACGGCGGCATGAAGATCGAGCTCGAGAAGGTTCCGATGCGCGCGGTGGGGATGACGCCCGCAGAGGTGCTCTCCAGCGAGTCACAGGAACGCATGTGCGCGGTCGTCACCCCGGAGAATGTCGACGCCTTCCTCGCCGTGTGTCGCAAGTGGGATGTGCTCGCCACCGTGATCGGCGAGGTCACCGACGGCGACAACCTGGTGATCACGTGGAACGGTGAGACCGTCGTCGACGTCCCGCCGCGGACCGTCGCGCACGAGGGTCCGGTCTACGAGCGTCCGGTCGCCCGCCCCGACTGGCAGGACGGTGTGGTCGAGTCGACCACGGAGGCCCTGCAGCGTCCGTCGACTCCCGACGAACTGCGTCAGACGCTGCTCGACATGCTCGAGTCGCCCGCGCTCTGCAGCCGCAAGTTCATCACCGATCAGTACGACCGGTACGTGCGCGGCAACACCGTGCTCGCCGAGCATGCCGACTCCGGGGTGATTCGGATCGACGAAAAGACCGGTCGCGGAATCGCTTTGGCCACCGACGCGTCGGGGCGCTACACGTTCCTCGATCCGTACCGTGGTGCGCAGCTCGCGTTGGCCGAGGCGTACCGCAACGTGGCGGCGTCG
>NZ_LZMO01000145.1:0-17073 GCF_001665715.1 Gordonia sp. 852002-10350_SCH5691597 | reverse complement strand
ATTCCCATTCTGTCACTCAGACAGGGCATTTCGTCTATCCCTCACCGCCCAAACGAATACGAATCGGTGGATCGAGGCTTAACCCCGGTGCGCAGATACTCGTCCCGGACTGCCTGCGCGAACGAGCAACTCGTCACCGACGTACCCGCCGACACTCCGGCGCCGCAACTGACCGCTCCCGGCGGCGGGGTCGCAGGCGGCGCGACCGTCACGGTGGAGGTCGGCGCCGGATTAACCGTCTGCGTGACTGTGGGCGTCGACTGCGTGTCGGTCGACGAATCCGAGCTCCGATTGAGCAGGAAGTACGCGCCGACGATGAGCAGGCCGATGATCACCAGAGCGGCAACGCAGATCAGCACGATCAGCAACGACTTGTCCCGACCCTGCGAACGTCCAGGCGGCGGATACTGCTGCGGGTAGGCCGACTGGGGGTAAGCGGGCGGGGGGTACGACATCGGTGCGGGGGCCGATGGATACGCGGGACCAGGCTGGGTCGGTTCGGAACGGGGCGGCTCCGGATAGGAGTAGTCGGCGTACATCGGCGGCTGATAGGCGCTCGGGTCGGCATCCTGTGACGTCCCCGGGTAGCCCGACGGATCCGTATACGCATTCGTGGACTTCCGGTAGTCGCCGGAGTCGTAGCCGCCGGTGGGGTCGTGGCCGGTGGGGTCGTAGCGTGAATCACCGCCCCCGGGATACTCACCCCCGGGACCTGACTGATCGTGCGGTGTCGGAGTCACACTGGCCACGTCCGATTCGTGAACATAGAGAAGAGAATATCCGGGATGGCAGATGATGCACGCCGGATCAGCGTAGCTACACCCCTCATTCAGATGACGTGGCCCCAGATGTCCACACTCAGATCACACCGTGAATCGGAGGGCTCTCCCCACGCAACACCCAGCGACCGATGTGCTGGTACTTCCAGCGCACCGGATCGTGCAGCGTGTGTGTCCTGGCGTTTCGCCAGAACCGATCGAGCGAGAGCTCGGCGGAGGCGCTGCGCGTGCCCGCAACCTCGAACAACGCAGAACTCACCGAATTCGACGCACGGTCGGCGACGGCCTTGGCGACAGCGACGGCAATCGACGCCTGAGCGGTGAGCGCTGGATCGTCGACGTCCTCGGCCGTCGCCGCGTCGACAGCTCTACTCGCCGCATCGAGCGTCGCTTCTGCCGCCGCGACCTCGACGCCGAGCTCACCGAAGCGTTGCACCGTCAACGGGTCGGCGTCTGCGCGTTCGACTCCTGCCTCGAACCACGGCCGCGACTTCGTGCGCACGAAGTCGGCGGCCGCGTCGAGTGCGCCGCGCGCGATACCGACGTCGATCGCGACGTGCAGTAGCTGGGCGAATGCGCCGTAGCCGGTCGGTTGAGCGACCGCCGGTGCGCGAGCCACGAGGTCGCCCGGGTCGACGTTGACCCCGGCGAACCTGACGGTCCCCGAGCCGGTCGTGCGCTGACCGAGGCCATTCCAGTCGTCGACGATCTCGACCCCAGGAGCGTCGGCCGCCACGAATGCGACGTACTCCCCCGGCTCGAACCCGCCTGCGGCTTCTTCGGTTTCGGACTCCGCGGTTTCGGCCCCCTCGGGCAAGCGCGTCAGTACGGCCAGGGTGTGCGCGAACAACGACCCTGTCGCATAGAACTTTTCGCCGTCGAGCACGAAGCGGTCGCCTTGCCGACGCAGCGTGGTGTTGATGTCCGCGACGGTCTTGCCACCCCGCTCCGACTGTGCGTTCGCGACACGGCCACCCTGCAGAACGTGACCGAAGATGCGCTGCGCCAACGCATCCGGCGCGGCCAGGCGGAGCAGGTTCAGATAGACGAAGTGGCTGTGCGGAATCTGCGCGATGTTGGGGTCTGCGGCCGCGAGTAGTCGGGCGACATCCGCGACGACGCTCGGCGCCAAGTCGGGACCGCCGAACCGCTGTGGGACGGTGATCGCGAGAAGCCCCGACGCGGACAGCTCGTCGATCTCCGCGTACGGGAGTCGGCGATCGCGGTCGCGCACCGCGGCGTCGACCTCGATCCGCGCCGCGACCTCACGTGCCCTCGCCAACGCCTCCGCAGCACTGGTCGGTACGACCACTGGATTCGCAGTCGGTACGGCGACTGGATCCGCAGTCGGTACGGTCTCTGCCGGCCGAGCAGTCAAACCTTCTGTCGCCGTTGATGTGTGGGGGTCTGTCGACACCGTCAGACCGTCGCGCTGCTTTCGGCGAGCTCGAGTTCGCGCACCAGCGGCAGCACACGCTCGCCGAAGTACTCGATCTCCTCCTGGAAGTGCAGGAATCCACCGAGAACGAGGTCGACGCCGAGCTTCTTGTACGCGACGATCCGCTCGGCGACCTGCTCCGGTGTACCGATCAGTTGCGTGCGGAAGCCGTCGTTGTACTGCACGAGATCCTCGAACGACGAGTCGGCCCACATGCCCTTCTTGTCGCCGGTCGAGCTGCCCGCCTGCTGTACCGCACTCCGAAAGCCTTCCACCGCAGGCTTGTTCGCCTTCTCGACGATCTCGCGCAGGGTGTCACGCGCCTCCGCTTCGGTGTCTCGCGCGATGATGAATCCGTTGAGTCCGAAGCGCACTTCGCGGTTGTGCGCGCGGGCCACGGCACGCAGATCGTCGAGCTGCTCGGTGACACCGTCGAAATCTTTGCCGTTGGAGAAGTACCAGTCGGAGTAGCGGCCACCATTATTGCGTGCCGCCGTGGAGTTACCGCCTTGGAACAGTTCGGGATTGGGCCGTTCCGGAGTGTTGAGCGGCTTGGGCTTGAGGGTGAAGTCGTGGATGCGGTAGAAGTCTCCGCGGTAGTCGACGTTGTCCTCGGTCCAGATCTTGCGGATCACCTCGAGGAATTCGCCGCTGCGTCGGTAGCGCTCGTCGTGCTCGAGCCACGGCTCACCGAGGTGGGTGAACTCGTCCTTGAACCAACCACTCACCACGTTGATCGCAAAACGCCCGCCCGACAAGATGTCTGCGGTCGCACCGAACTTGGCGAGCACTGCGGGATGCCACAGTCCGGGGTGAATGGCCGCGATCAGCTTCAGGCGTTCGGTCGCGCCGAGGAGCGCGAGGCTGAACGACGTCGACTCGTGCTGGAACTCGGCCCCGTAGCTCGCCTCGTACCGCACCTGGCTGAGCGCATACTCGAATCCGTTGTTCTCGGCGGTCTGCGCGAGACGCTTGTTGTACTCGAAGTCCCACCCGGTCCGCTGCTCGATGTCGCTCGTCACGAGCCCACCGGACACGTTCGGGACCCAATACGCGAACTTGATCTCGTCGGCGATCTTCTCGGTGGACATGACACTCCTGTTGCTCGGCGGACGTCCGCTCTCGGACACAATCGGAGTTCAGTGTCATCGACGACGCCACACCCGCCCACAGTTGTAATCGGCATGGATTCAAGTCGACGACATGCGCCGACCTGTTCCCTGCGCGACGACCCCTTTCCGGAGTCGGATGGTCAGCGGTCGTCGGACGGCTCCCACTGCGCCATACCGAGGAACACGATGACCAACTGGCGCTGAGTGCGTTCGATGATCGCCGACTCCGCGCCTCGGCCGCGGTGCTCGCCGTCGAGGATGTCGGCGACGGCGGTCAGCATGATGCTCACGATGAGTTCCGCGGCGAGTTCGAGGTCGTCAGCCGTCCAGTCGGCGAGGTCGGGTATCCGCGACAGGTCGATGGCCAATTCTTTCGAGAACAACCGCAACTCGGTGTCGATGGCCCGCCTGATCTCCGCCAAACCGCCGTGCTGTTCGCGGATCAGGAAACGAAACGCCGGCTCGTTGTCGTGCACGTGCTGCAGGAGGATGTCGAGTGAGTTCTTCGCGGTCGGCAGTGCCTGCCGCGCGGCGAGGTCGCGACGCCCTTCACGCAACGTGCGTCGCAGCACTCGCATCGAGTCCTCGACGAGCGTGACGCCCAGGTCTTCCATCGACGCGAAGTGCCGGTAGAACGCGGTGGGGACGATGCCTGCACCCCGCGCGACCTCCCGCAGGCTGATGCTTCCGAAGCTGCGTTCGGCGACGAGATCGAGGGTTGTACTGATCAACGCCTGCCGGGTGCGGTTCTTGCGATCGGCGCGAGTCTCGGCGTCAGCCTCCCGACCGCCATGGGCGGAGCCGGAGCGTCGAGTCCTGGTCACCTGCCCGAGCTTATCTTGCCGCAGGTCAGGCCGACCCACCGCCGTCGCTCACGCTGACGCACCGCCACCGGCGCGGCGACCACTCAGCCGGCGACCTCGAACAGCCCAGCGGCGCCCATACCTCCACCGATACACATCGTCACCACGCAATAGCGGACGCCGCGTCGACGACCCTCGGTCAACGCATGCCCGACGCACCGCGCACCCGTCATGCCGTACGGGTGACCGACCGAGATACCACCGCCGTCGACGTTGAACCTCTCCGGATCGATACCGATCTCGTCGCGGCAGTAGAGGGCCTGCGACGCGAAAGCTTCGTTGAGCTCCCACAGACCGATGTCGTCGACGGTCAGCCCGTGCTGCTTGAGCAGTTTCGGCACCGCGAATACCGGCCCGATCCCCATCTCGTCGGGTGCACATCCCGCAACAGCCATGCCCCGGTAGACACCGAGCGGTTCCAGTCCACGTCGTGACGCTTCGCGGGCTTCCATCAACACCGACGCCGACGCGCCGTCGGACAACTGCGACGCATTTCCCGCCGTGACGGTCGACGTCGCGGTGACCGCTCCGTCGGGAAGCACCGCGCGCAAACCGGCGAGCGACTCGCTCGTCGTCGACGGACGGTTGCCCTCGTCGCGATCGAGCATGACCTCCTGCTCCGACGTTTCACCCGTTTCCTTGTCGACGACCAGCTTGGTGGTCCGCAGCGGCACGATCTCGTCGTCGAACCGGCCGGCCTCCTGCGCTGCCGCTGTTCGCTGCTGGGAGATCAGTGCCAGCTCGTCCTGGCGCTCCCGGCTGACGCCGTACCGTTCCGCGACGATCTCCGCGGTCTGCAGCATCGGCATGTAGATGTCGCCGACATTGGCAACGAGCCACGGGTCCTGAGCCCGGTAGTTGTTCGCATGGTCGTTCTGTACCAACGAGATCGACTCGACGCCGCCACCGATGGCGATCTCCATGCCGTCGTCGACGATCTGCTTGGCGGCCGTCGCAATGGCCATCAGGCCGGACGCGCACTGCCGGTCGACGCTCATGCCCGACACCGAGTTGGGCAGTCCCGCACGCAGCAGCGCCTGGCGGGCGATGTTGAACCCGGTCGAGCCCTGCTGCATGGCGGCACCGAGCACGACGTCCTCGACCTCGCCGCCCTCAATACCTGCCCGCGACACCGCATGTGCGATGGAGTGCCCGGCGAGCTCTTGTGCCTGGGTGTTGTTGAACGCTCCTCGGTACGCCCTGCCGATCGGGGTGCGTGCGGTGGAGACGATGACTGCTTCGCGCATGAGTGTCCGTTCTTTCTGGTGCTGGTGCTTCTCGCGTGCTGGTGTTTTGCTTTGAGGTGTATGGCGGGCTCAGGGAATGAACACGAGGCGACCGACGGTCGTGCCCTCGCCAAGACGACCAACACCGTCGGCAACGGCGGACAGCGCAAGTCGTTCGCCCACAAGAGGTTTGACAAGACCCTTGTCGGCCAACCTGGTCAGTTCGGCGTGGCACTCGTCGATCACCGCCGGGTTCTTGGTCTGGTAGAGACCCCAGTGCAGCCCGACGATCGAGTAGTTCTTGATCAACGCATGGTTGAGTGCGGGTTGCGGAATGGTGCCTCCTGCGAAGCCGATCACCACAATGCGCCCCTCGAATGCGATGCACTTGGTCGATCCGGCGTACGCGTCGCCGCCCACCGGGTCGAAGACGATGTCGGCGCCGTGTCCGCCGGTGAACTCCTTGACCGCGGACACGAAGTCCTCGGAGCGCCGATCGACGACGATGTCTGCACCGAGTTCCTTGGCGTACAAAGCCTTTTCCGGTCCACCAACGACACCGATGACCTGCGCACCCGCAGCCTTGCCCAATTGAACTGCCGCACTGCCGACGCCTCCTGCGGCCGCGTGCACGAGCAGGTAGTCGCCCTCGGCGATCTGCGTCCGACGGTGCAGCGCGAACCATGCGGTCTGGTAGCCGATGCTCAGAGCGGCTGCCTCTGCGTCGTCGAGTGCATCGGGAGCGTGAAAGACGTTGGCCTGATTCATCAACGCGTACTCGGCGAACGCGCCGCCCGGCAGATTCGGGTTTCCCACGACCCGCTCGCCGACGACGGCACGATCGACTCCCTCACCGATGGCGACAACCTCACCACACAGTTCGACGCCGGGCGTGAACGGCAGCGGCGGTTTGATCTGGTACTTGCCCTGGCAGAGCAGGACATCGGGGAAGTTGGCCGGCGTGGCAAGAACTTTCACCAGAACCTCGCCGGGGCCTGCCGTGGGTGTATCGACCTCTTCTAGGGTCAGAACGTCGCGGGGATCACCGAGTTCGTTGACGCGCCAGGCTTTCATGGATGTGTCTCCTTCTATGGACTTCGAATGATGTTGTGGGATAGGCGGTGCCGAGGGCCGCGCCTTCGACGAGCAGGAGTCAGGCTGCGAGGTCGATCAGTTCGGCGAGGCGTCGGCGATGCCAGTAGCCGGTTCCGAACGCGAGTTGATCGGCCTTGGCCCGTTTGAGGTAGAGATGCGCCGGATACTCCCAGGTCATCCCGATACCGCCGTGAAGCTGCACGCATTCCTCCGCAGCGCGTACGGCGACGTCTCCGCAATACGACGCCGCCATGTGCGCAGCGATGGTCGCATCGAGGTCGCCGTGCGCCGCGGTGTCGGCGGCATAGCGGGCTGCCGCGCGTGCCGAACTGACTTCGAGCCAGAGGTCTGCCAGTCGGTGTTTGATCGCCTGGTACGAGCCGATCACCCTGCCGAACTGTCGACGCTCCTTGACATACGCGAGCGTCGTGTCGAGGCACCACTGCGCCACGCCGTACTGTTCGGAGGCCAGTAGTGCCACCGCGGTGGTGACGGCCGCCGTCAGCGCGGTTGCAGCGTCGGCGGTGTCGACTCGATTGGCGCGGACCCCGACCAGCTCGACGTCCGCGAGCGGACGCGTCATATCCAGCGACACAACGGGTTCGACGACGACTCCGGTGGCATCGGCGGCCACCACATGCAGCTCCAGCCCGTCCGGTCCGTTGACCGGGATGACGAGCAGATCCGCCTGTGCCGCACCGGCTACCGTCTCGACCCTGCCGTGCAGGACGCCGTCGACAGCATCGACCGACGCCGCAACGGCACCCGGCGTCGTCGAGAACGGAATCAACAGTGCGCCCGTCTGCTCTCCCCCGGCGAGAGCACTGACCGTGTCTACGTCGCCCGCGTGCAGGAGCGCCTCGGTCGCGAGCACCGCGCTCGTCAGGAACGGGGTGGGCGCCACGGCGCGACCGATCTCCTCGAAGACCACAGCGGCCTCCCGCTCGGTCGCCCCTGCGCCGCCGAGGCGTTCGGGCACAAGCAATCCCGCGACGCCGATCTCACCGGCAAGCGACCTCCAGAACGCAGCAGTGTCGATGGCCGGCTCGTCGTAGCTCGCCGACAGCGCAGCAGGGTCGAGTCGGTCCTCGAAGAGCCTGCGCACCGCGGCACGCAGCGCCTCCTCGGTATCGCCATAGGCAAGGTCCGGCTGCCCGGACTGCGGTGCAGTCGTCGGTTGCACAGACTGCGGTGCAGTCGTCGGCGCGGCGCCAGATGCAGTAGCAGTTGCGGTTGTGGTTGTGGTCACCGTGGTAGGTCCTTCCATGCGATTCCCTTGTCGACGCGGTGTTCCGGCGGCAGGCCGAGCACGCGCTCGGCCACGACGTTGCGCAGGATCTCCGACGTTCCGCCCTCGATCGAGTTGCCCTTTGCCCGCAGATATCGGTATCCCGGCCCGCGTCCGGTGAAGTCGACGGTGTCCGGGCGTCGCAACGTCCAGTCGTCGTAGCGCAGTCCTTCGTCGCCTGCCAACTCGAGTTGAGTCCCGAGATCGCTTGTGCCTGACGGGCAAAAGCCAGCTTCATCGCGGAGCCCTCGGGGCCCGGTTGGCCCGCCGCGAGCTGTTGGCGGAGGCGTTCTCCGGCGAGGCGGGTGACCTCTGCGTCGATCCACAGTTGCATCACCCGATCCAATGCCGCGGGCTCGCGGTCGTCCGGATTCTGGCGCCACCACTGCGCGAGCTTGCCGATCATCCCGCCCTCCCGGGGATTACCGGAGCCGATGGCAACCCGCTCGTTGTTGAGAGTCGTGGTGGCAACCCGCCATCCGTTGCCGACGTCGCTGATGCGGTCGGCGTCGGACACACGGACGTCGGTGAGGAAGACCTCGTTGAACTCCGCTTCTCCGGTGATCTGGCGCAGCGGCCGGATCTCGATACCCGGCGCACTCATGTCGACGACGAAGTACGTGAGCCCGGAGTGTTTCACCGCGCCGGGGTCGGTGCGCGCCACCAGGATTGCGCGCTGGGCGTTGTGCGCGCCCGATGTCCACACCTTCTGACCGTTGACCACCCACGAGTCTCCGTCGCGTACCGCACGCGTTGCCACGCCTGCGAGGTCCGACCCCGCTCCCGGCTCGCTGAACAACTGGCAGTAGATGTGTTCACCTGTGTAGAGCGGACGTAGGAAACGGGCGCGCTGTTCCTCGGTGCCGAGCGCGGCGATCGTCGGTGCCGCCATTCCCAGTCCGATTCCGTTGCGACCGCGCGCGGGCCCCGGAGCACCGGCCGCGTCGAGCGCGGCATCCACGCCGGCCTGATAGGTCTGCGCGATTCCGAGTCCACCGTGGCCGACCGGGAAGTGCACCCAGGCCAGTCCGGCATCGAAACGTGCACCGAGGAAATCGCTTTCGGATGTCTCGGTCGGCGGATGGGTGGCGAGCAGCTGTGTCACGCGCGCGTCGAGGTCGGCGGTGATGTCGTCGGATACGGGCGCTGAAGCATCCTGGAGCACTGGGCATCGATCCTTTCAGGTAGCGGTGGAGTGATCGGCGAGGCGCGTGCCGTCAGTCCTTCGGTCCGCCGGCCACGTAGACGACCTGGCCGGAGACGAATCCCGCTCCCTCGGAGATGAAAAACGAGGCAGTGTGTGCGATGTCCTCCGGCTTTCCGGTTCGTGCGACGGGAATCGCTGCGGCACTGGCCTTCTTGAGCTCATCGAAGTCGACGCCCATCCGCGCGGCGGTCGCCGCTGTCATGTCCGTCTCGATGAATCCCGGTGCGATGGCGTTGGCCGTCACGCCGAACTTGCCCAGTTCGATCGCGAGCGTCTTGGTGAAGCCCTGCATGCCCGCCTTGGCCGCGGAGTAGTTGGCCTGACCACGGTTACCGAGCGCCGAGGTGCTCGACAGATTCACGATCCGACCCCATCCGGCGTCGACCATGTACTTCTGCGCTGCCTTGCTGACGTTGAAGGCACCGCGCAGATGCACCGCCATGACCGTGTCCCAGTCGTCGACGCTCATCTTGAACAGGAGGTTGTCGCGAAGCACGCCAGCATTGTTGACGACAACCGTCGGCGCGCCGAGTTCGGCGACAACCTTCTCTACGGCCGCGCTGACCGATGCCTCGTCGGAGACGTCGGCGCCCACGGCGATCGCCTTGCCGCCGCCCGCGGTGATTGCGGCCACGGTGTCGGCGCATGCCGCGGCGTCGAGATCGAGCACCGCGACGGCAAGCCCGTCGTCGGCAAGCCTTTTCGCGATCGCGGCGCCGATTCCGCGCGCTGCTCCGGTGACGATCGCTACCTTCTGCTTCATGGTGTTTCCTCCGTTGTTCGGTATTGAGGTCGATCTCAGAATGTGCTGTATGTGAATGTGGTTGTGAGCGTTGATGTGTGGTCGTGCCCCGAGCGGACTATCGGTACTGCGAGGCGTCGCCGAGTCGTTGGCCGCCGTCGATTACCATCACCTCGCCGGTCATCCACGACGACGCGTCGGAGGCGAGAAAGACGATGGCCGACGCGATGTCCTCGGGCTCGCCGATTCGGCCGAGCGGCGTGGCAGCGGCAACCTGCGGCTCGTGCTCTCGCCACAGCGCCTCGGCGAGCTTGGTGCGGACGACGCCGGGCGCGACGCCGTTCACCCGGATGCGCGGAGACAATTCGAGCGACAGTTGCTCGGTGAGGTAGATCAGCGCCGATTTCGTGGTGTTGTACACACCGATGTTCGCCTCATGGACCATCCCGCCGATCGACGCGGTGTTGATGATCGATCCCCCGTGCTCACCCATCCACGCCTGCACGGCGAGCTTCGTCCACAGCAGGGGCGCCCAGAGGTTCACGTCGACGGTCTTGGCGAATCGTGCGTGGTCCTGGGTGATGAGCGGGCCTGCGGCGGGGTTGGTCCCGGCGTTGTTGACCAGGATGTCGATGCTGCCGAACCGCTCCAGCGTGAGTTCGACGCAGCGTTGCGCGGCATCTTCGTCGACAGCGTGGGCCGCGACGCCGAGCGCGCGAGGTCCGATCTGAGCGGCCGCCGCGTCGGCCGACTCCTGCTTGCGCGAGGTGACGACCACGTTGGCGCCGGCGTCAGCCAGTGCAACCGCGGCGGCGAGGCCGATACCGCGCGAGGCTCCGGACACCAGTGCCGTCCGTCCGGTGAGGTCGTGAGATGTCATGGCGCAGAGATCCTTTCGGTGGTGAGCAGGCCGACGTCCCCTCGGGTCGTCGTCGACGTCGTCGTTGAGAATGTGCTCGCGAGGCAGAGCGCCCCCTCACAAACTGACCCATAACGTGATCGCAGTCTCGACAACCATCTATAGTTGAAGGTGATTTCAGATTCAACATCGCCCCGAGGCGATCCGATCACAGGAGGAACCTTGACCACCGCAACACAGCCCGTCCGCCCGACCACGGCCGCCGATCTCACCGAGCTGGTCGGAACCGAACTGGGGCCGACGCCGTGGTACGCCGTGGAGCAGCACCGGGTGAATGCCTTCGCCGACGCCACCGACGACCACCAGTGGATTCACCTCGACACCGAGCGCGCCGCCGCCAGCGACCTCGGCGGGACGATCGCACACGGCCTGCTCACCCTGTCCCTCGGACCGCACCTGTCGAGCCAGTTGATCAAGTTCGACGGTTTCGCGCACAGCCTCAACTACGGCTACAACAAGGTCCGTTTCCCCGCTCCCGTACCCGTCGGTTCGCGCGTGCGTATGCGCGTCACCGTCGTGTCCGCCGACGAGGTATCCGGTGGCATCCAGGTCGTGACGTCGCAGGTCATGGAGCGTGAGGGCTCCGACAAGCCGGTGATGGTCGCCGAGTCGATCGCCCGGGTCGTCGCCGCTTCCTGACGGGCGAGACGACGTGTCCACCCACTTTGATCTGAAAGGCAACTCCCATGGTCAATCTCATCGATCCCGTCGCGCGTCACGCGACGACACGGCCCGATGCGACAGCTCTTCTCGGTGACTCGACGTCACTGACCTACGGAGAGTTCTACGACGCGGCGTTGGCCTATGCCGGGGCGCTGCGTGATGCGGGCATCCGACGCGGAGATCGTGTGCTGCTCGCGGCACCCTCAGTCCCCGAGTTCGCGATTGCCTACATGGGCATTCAGGCGCTCGGCGCCACCGTGATCACCGTCAACACGATGTCCACCGCCGCAGAGGTCGGCTACTTCCTCAGCAACTCGCAGGCGTCACTGGCCATCGGGCACGTCACGCTCGGCCCAGCAGTCGCCGATGCCGCAGTGCAGGCCGGTGTTCCCTCGTGGCAACTCGACGCCGCTACGGCGAGTCCGGGCAACGCGACCGCGACACCGCTGGAGACCCCCGTCGACCGCGCACCCGACGAGACCGCCGCCCTGCTCTACACCTCTGGCACCACCGGAAAGCCCAAAGGCGCCGAGCTGACGGTCAAGAACCTGCTGTCGGCCGGAGAGGTGGCAGGCGAGGTCAGCAGGGGCACCGCAGACGACAGATTGGGTACCGGACTGCCGCTGTTCCACGTCTTCGGTCAGGCGTCGGTGATGATGGCGGCCTTCACCACGGGCGCATCAATGTCGCTGCTGAGCCGGTTCACCCCGCGCGGAATGATCGACATGCTCGCCCGCGATCGGCTGACAGTGATGTGCGGCGTACCGACCATGTGGAACGCGATGCTGCACGAGGCGACGGAAGCGGACGGCGAAGGTTTTGCACATCTGCGCGTTGCCGTCTCCGGCGGAGCGTCGCTGCCCGGGGAGATCGCACGCGCCTTCGAGGAGCGCTTCGGGTGCACCCTGCTCGAGGGCTACGGGTTGACCGAGACCACCGCGATGGCGACGTTCAACGACATCGACCGCGGCGGAAAGATCGGTAGCACCGGCGCCGTGGTGCCGCGCATGCGCGTCGAGGTACGCGACGCCGACGGGGCCGTGTGCGCACCGGGCGTCGTCGGTGAGGTGTTCATCGCGGGCGACATGGTGTTCAGGGGTTACTGGCGCAATGACGAGGCGACCGCCGCGGCACTGTCGCACAACGGTTGGTTCCGCACAGGCGATCTCGGCGAGATCGACGTCGACGGTGATCTACGGATCGTCGACCGCGTGAAGGATCTGATCATCCGTGGTGGCTACAACGTCTATCCCGGCGAGGTCGAGGAGATCCTCTACCAGCATCCGGATGTGGTCGAAGCGGCAGTCGTCGGCGTCCCCGACAGCCACTACGGCGAAGAAGTCGCGGCGGTCGTCGTACTGACGCCGGGAGCAACAACCACGCACGAGGATATCGAGTCGTGGTGTCGAGAGCGGTTGTCCGCCTACAAGATTCCCCGCATGGTCTTGTTCGTCGACGAGCTACCCAAGGGATCGACCGGAAAGATCCTCAAACGCAACATTGATCGCACGGCCCTGAGGAGGACCACCGCATGAGTGCAGTCAACCGCCAGATCAGACTCGCGGCTCGACCCACGGGTGAGATCGACGAGAACACCTTCACCGTCACCGAAGAACCGATCCCACAACCGTCGGCGGGCGAGTTCGTGGTCGCCGTCGACTATGTCTCAGTCGATCCCGCCATGCGCGGTTGGCTCGACGACGTGCCGTCGTACATCCCCCCGGTGGGTATCGGCGAGGTCATGCGCGCACACGCCGTCGGCACCGTCGTGGCGTCGGAGAATGACAAGTATCCCGTGGACACCGTGGTGTCCGGACCGTTCGGTGCGCAGGAGTACGCCGTGTCCGACGGCCACGACATCATGGTGGTCGATACCGATCTCGCGCCTGCACCGACCTGGCTCGGCGCGCTCGGATTCCCCGGAATGACAGCGTATTTCGGGCTGCTCGACGTCGCACAGACGAAGCCTGGCGACACAGTGCTGATCTCGGGCGCGGCGGGCGCCGTCGGTAGCGTCGCCGGCCAGATCGCAAAGCTTATGGGCTGCAGGGTGATCGGGGTGGCCGGTGGCGAGCGCAAGTGCTCATGGCTGACCGACGAACTCGGATTCGACGCCGCCATCGACTACAAGCAGGGCTCCATCGGCAGACCGCTGCGTGCGGCCGCTCCCAAGGGCATCGACGTGTACTTCGACAATGTCGGTGGCGATGTGCTCAATTCGGCTCTGGCACAGCTGCGTACACACGCACGGGTGGCGATCTGCGGAGCGATCTCGGGGTACAACGCCACGACGCCCCTACCCGGACCGTCGCGCTACCTGTCGCTGTTGATCAACCGCGCGTCGATGGCCGGATTCATCATCTTCGACTACCGGCGTCGCTACCCGGAGGCTCAGGCCGCATTGCAAGCCTGGATTCGGTCGGGTCAGATCACCGCGGCCGAGCAGGTCGAGAAGGGCGACATCACGGCGTTCGGCGACACTCTCGCCATGCTGTTCTCTGGAGCCAACACGGGCAAGCTGGTGTTGCAGATCCGTTAGCCCGATCGGGCCCCCCAAGGGGTGTAACCGTTTCGTACGAAACCCAGAGCGGGGGAGGAGATTTCCTCCCCCGCTCTGGGTTTTCTCACGCTGTTCTGTTGTTCCGCTCTTACTGGTGTCGCTGACGACCGAGCTGACGAATCCACGCCCGTGAGTCGGCGGGATCGATCACATCGTCGAGTTCGAAGGTCGTGGCGGAGTGCAGCGCCTTGCCGTGCTCGTACGCTTTCGCCACCAACTCGGCGAACAACGCGTCCCGCTCGGCAGGATCATCGATCGCCTCGAGCTCCTTTCGGAATCCGAGTCGTACCGAACCCTCCAGTCCCATCGGTCCGATCTCGCCCGTCGGCCACGCGACGGTGAACTGCGGTGCGTGGAACGAGCCGCCCGCCATTGCCATCGCACCGAGACCGTAGCCCTTGCGCAGGATGATCGTTCCCAACGGCACAGTCAGCCGCGCACCGGCGACGAACAACCGTGAGAACCGGCGCACGGTTGCATGCTCCTCCGAATCCGGCCCCACCATGAATCCCGGTGTGTCACAGAGGGTCACCACTGGGAGCCTGTGTGCTTCGCACATTTCCAGGAAGTCGGCAGTCTTGTCGGCGGCCTCCGCGTCGATCGCGCCGCCGAGGTGCGCACTCGAGTTCGCGACCACTCCGTATGCCACGCCTTCGACTCGGATCAGGGCGGTGACGACTCCCATGCCGTAGTCGGCCCGCACCTCGAGCGTTGAGGCGCGATCCGCAATGGAGTCGATCGCCTCGCGAACGTCGTAGGCGCGCAGGCGATTCTCGGGTACCACGTGTCGGGAGAGCCTGGTGTCCGGCGCGTCCCAGTCGACGACGTCGCCCTGGAAGTACGCCAGGTATCGCCGTGCCAGATCGACGGCGTCGGCTTCGTCGCGCGCCGCGATATGCACAACGCCGTTGCGGCGCTGCAGCTCGACCGGACCGATGTCCTCGGGACGGAAGACACCGAGACCACCGCCCTCGACCATTGCCGGACCGCCCATACCGATGTTGGCTTCGGGTGTGGCGATGAGGACGTCACACGCTCCGGCGAGTGCGGCATTGCCCGCGAAACACCGTCCTGAGACAACAGCGATCGTCGGCACCCGGCCGCGCAGTGAGGCCATCTCGCGAAACGTGTTGAGCTCCAGGCCCGCCGCACCGTTGGCATCGGTATCGCCCGGTCGGCCGCCACCGCCCTCGGCGAAGAGGACCAGTGGAACGTTCTTACGCTTGGCCAGCTCGATCAGGCGATCGGTCTTGGCGTGGTTGCGCATTCCCTGGGTGCCCGCCAGCACCGTGTAGTCGTACGAGATCACCACTGCTTCAGCAGCTTTGGCACCAAACCGGTCGGCGCCGATCGTCGCCACGCCGCCAACCAGTCCGTCGGCGGGAGTGTTCGCAACGAGGTCTTCTTCGGTGCGGCGCGTGCGCTGGGCTGCAAGAGCCAACGCCCCGTATTCGACGAAGCTGCCCTCGTCGACGAGGTCGGTGATGTTCTCGCGAGCGGTACGTCGACCGATTCGGTGGCGCTTGGCAACCGCGTCGGGACGCGCGCCGTCGAGCGTCACCTCGTGCCGCGCGTTGATCTCGGCGAGATCGGGCCGGATGTGGTCCGGGTCGATCTCGGCGCGAGTCTCGACATCTGCATCACCGCCGGCAGCTCCGACGACCGCCAACGGTCGACCGGTTGCGACGGCCTGACCCGGTTCGACCAGCGCCCGGATCAGTGTTGCCGCGGTGGGCACCGACACGGTGTGCTGCATCTTCATCGCTTCCAGCACGACGAGTGCCGTACCGGGCGCTGCGGCGACGCCCGCCTCCGCCACCTCGACGACCACCCCGGACATCGGGGCCACCAGCACGTCCTCGCCGTCGGCGAGTTCGACGTCGAGGACCGGCGCCTCGGCGTCGTCGGCGGTCGGCGCGGCCGCGCCTGCGGTGTCGAATTCGGTTGCACGCGCGACCAGTTCGTCGATGTGCTCGCCGAGGTATCCCGTCGTGACCGAGCCTGCGCCGAATGCCTTGTCGCCGAGTATCGCGCGTAGCAGGCCGACGTTGGTCGCGACGCCGTCGATGACGAATTCGCCCAACGCATCGGCGGTCTTGCGCGTCGCGATGGTGAAATCACCCCGCGCGGTGTGGCCGATCACCTTGGCGAGCAACGAATCGTAGCGCGGGCTCGTCGTGAGGCCCGGCCGCCCGAACGTGTCCACCCGCACCCCAGGTCCCGTTGGTGCTGAGAACGACCGCAACGTGCCCGATTGCGGCACCGTCGTGCCATCCGGGGTTGTGGTCTCCATGTTCACGCGCGCCTGGATCGCGACACCCGCCGTCTCCACGGGTGTTCCGGTCACGGCTTCACCGTCGGAGGTGATGCCCGCGGGTAGCCCCAGCTCTCCGAAGCGCCGGTCTGCGGCGATGGCCAACCCGATCTCGACGAGGTCGCAACCGGTCACCTCTTCGGTGATGGTGTGCTCCACCTGAATTCGCGGATTGACCTCGAGGAAGACGAATCGATCTCCCGCGACGAGGAACTCGACCGTCGCCAGCCCGCGATATCCGTTGGCGGCACACAGCCGTGCCGCGCACGCGTGCAGCCCGGCACGCATCTCGTCGGAGAGGTGTTGTGCCGGTGCGATCTCGATGAGCTTCTGATGTCTGCGCTGCACACTGCAGTCGCGATCACCGAGCGCGAGTGCCGTAGTTCCAGATGCCGTGGTTCCAGATGCCGTTGTCCCCGAGCTGGACTCAGCCGAGATGATCTGCACCTCGATGTGCCGCGCCGAGCCGCACAGCTCCTCGGCAAACAGGTCCGCGTTGCCGAATCCCGCCAGTGCCTCGGCGGCACACGTCTTCATCGCGTCGCCGATCTGGTCGGCAGAGGTGACCTCGCGCATGCCGCGACCGCCACCGCCTGCCACCGCTTTGATCATCACGCCCGACGGGTGCGCGGCGAGCAGTTGGGCGACCTGCGCCTCGTCGACCCCGCTCTCGGTGGCGTCGAGGACCGGCACCTCTGCAGCGATCGCTGCTCGTCGGGCCGACGCCTTGTCGCCGAACGTCTCGAGGGCTTGTGCCGACGGACCAACGAACCGCAGACCGGCGGCAGCACAGGCGCGCGCCAAACGTGGCTCCTCACTGAGGAATCCGTATCCGGGATGGACAAAGGTGGCGCCGGTGCGCTGCGC
>NZ_LZMO01000144.1:0-5742 GCF_001665715.1 Gordonia sp. 852002-10350_SCH5691597 | reverse complement strand
AGCCAGCACAAGCCGACGCGGAGCAAAGCGTGCACCGTACGCGCCGATGCGATTGACGAGACCGTCGACGACGCTCGGCTTGCCGGCATCGAGCGCCTTGAACGCGGTGTCGACAACCTGCTTGGTCGTGCGTCGCGACTTCATCGCCGAGCCGTCACCCGCAACGTCGAAGAACTCGGTGTCGGTGGCTCCGGGACAGACCGCCAGCACACGGACTCCCTTTCGCTTGCCCTCCGACCACAGCGCCTCGCTCAGCGACAGCACGTACGCCTTGGTGGCCGCGTACACCGCCATACTCGGAACCGGTTGGAACGCAGCATTACTGGCGATATTCACGATCGCACCTGTACCCGCGTCGGCCATGCGCTTGAGGTAGGTCGTGGTGAAGTCGGTGAGTGTGCCGACGTTGAGCTGTACCTCGTCGCGGATGCGCGACGGATCGGCGTCGGCGAGGTATCCGAACGTGCCGAAGCCCGCGTTGTTGACCAGTACGTCGACGCGCAGTCCACGACTATCGGCTTCGGCGACCACCTTGTCGGCTGCGCCCGGTATCGAAAGGTCGGCGGGGATGACCTCGGCGCGGACGCCGTGTCGCGACGCCAACTCGTCGGCGAGTGCGACCAGCTTGTCCTCGCTGCGAGCGACCAGGATCAGGTCGGCACCACGCGACGCGAGTGCGCGGGCGAACTGCTCGCCGATACCTCCGCTCGCCCCCGTGATCAACGCTGTGCGGTTGCGGTACTCCATGTGTGGTCTCCCCGGTCGTATGACTGCCGTACTTGTATGTATCAGTCAGCGTGCCGCGGGTGCATCCGCGAGCCTGGTCGCGAGGATAGCCGCGACATCGCGGCCGGTCACCGTCATCGAGGCCCGGGTTTGCTAGGCTGTCGATCGCGAGTAGACCTCGCGCGCCGATGTAGTTCAATGGCAGAACACTAGCTTCCCAAGCTAGGTACGCGGGTTCGATTCCCGTCATCGGCTCCATCATCACCGCAGCTAGAGCGGTTTTCCAGCCGCTGAACGGCTAGTCCGCAACGTCACATGCCCTCCGCGTGATCCGCCTTGGTGCCCGGCAGACCGGAACGACCCAGCGCTCCACTGAGGGCAATCGGTTCCGATGTCACGTAACCCGAACTAGTTCGGCTCAGACCAGTTCGGCGATCATCGCGCGGACCATCCAGTCTCGGTAGTCGGGCGCGGCTCGAGACGGCGTGTAGGTTCAGCCGTCGCGATTCAGGACTCAATTGATACGAGGGTGATCAGCGCGAGGGCGGCCACCGCCGGCATCACGACGGGCGGAACACCGCTTTCGGTCGATGACGACCGACCCGACCGCGCTCAGGGACACCGCGACCGCCATCGGGACTGCACCGGCGAACAGGTCGAAGTCTGGAATGCATAACTCGACGTTGCCGCAGTAGTCCCCGAACTCCTTACCCCTGAACGCCCGGATGCCGTTCACCGAATACGCGAGCGCAAGCATCCAGAGAATCGCAAAGGGCACCGTCGCCGTAGCCGTCCGACCACGGATTCGTAGCAGAACAGTACTCATGAGCAGTGCCCCCCGCAGCGAGGGCCGCGGCCGTATGAAAGTCTGCTGCCACACGGCCAGAGCCCTCGATGGTACGCCGATCTGCCGACGTCCAGTAGAAGAGGGCCAACGCCCACGGAACCGCCACGGTCGCAACGACGTGCACCGCCAGCCAGACGTGGCGAGGCATCGCCACATGGCGGGCGCGACGGGACATTGACCCATACTGCCAGCGACGTTCACCTAGCCGACGCCAAGGAGCCTCAGTAATGTCTGCCTTCGTAGATCAGGGCAGGACGAAGGAGGGTGCGGATGTCGGCACTAACCGGCGGAGTCCTTCGCCCGACCCACGGCGAGGTTGGGATCATCAGTGCTGTGCTGATGACCGTCGTCGGTGGGTACGTCGACGCCTTCCTCTATCTGCGGCACCAGGTGTTCGGATTCGCACAAACCGGCAACGTCGTGTTTCTGGCGGTCGGGTTGGTCAAGGGCGACGAATGGGCCAAGTTCGCCTGGCCGTTGCTGGCCTACCTCGCGGGCCTTGTTGCCGCCCAAGTGCTTCGCACACTGGTCCCGACGCTCCCGGCGCGCGCTCTCGGCTCGGTGCTCGTCCTCCAACTCGTCGTCTTCACCGTGCTGGCATGCCTGCCGTCGACCGCGCCTGCCGCACTGTTCGTGATCCCCTTGTCGTTCGTGGGAGGGGTGCGGCTCGAATTGTTCCGCACTGCGGGCGGAATCTCGTTCGTGAGTATCGCGACGACGGGCAACCTGATGCGGTTCGTCGCGGCGGCAGCCGACCTCGCACGCGGAAGGTCGTCGGCGCAGGTTCGGGCCGCTGTCGCCACAGCTATCGTCGTGCTCGCTTTCCTTATTGGCGCACTCTGCGGTGCGGGCGTTGCCCAGACGATCGGCCCGGCACTGTGGGGAGCGGTGCTCCTCGAGGCTTTCGGCCTCGCCGTCTTCGTTGCACAGGTGCGTACGCGGCCAGCCGCGTGACGGTAGAGCGTCCCTAGCTGCGGTCCCGCATCATCTGTCACGAAGACAGCTCACCACGTCATCGTCGGCGACCTGGCCGAACTCGCCGTACGAAAGGCCCACGGCACGAAAGGGTTCGGGAACATCGACGGCCACCACCCGGTCGATGTCGGGATCGCCTGCGAATCTGCGCAGAGCGTCTCGCGGAGCAGTCGGCACGGCGATCATGACGCCGGCGGCGCCCGCCACCCGAACGGCACGCGCGGCAACCGCCATCGTGGCACCCGTCGCGATCCCGTCGTCAACCAGGACGACAAACCTTCCGTCGAACGAATACGGTTGCCGTTCTTGGCGATATCTCGTCTCTCGCTCGACGCGCAGCGCGTCTTCACGCAGCACGATCTCGTGCAATTGCCGATCTGACACCCCTAGTCGCCGCGGCACGTCGTCGGCCACGAACACCTGCCCCGCCGCCAGCGCACCCATCGCGTACTCCGGCTGTCCGGGAGCGCCGAGTTTGCGCACAACCAGCACCTCGAGCGGCAGGTTGAATGCCTCGGCGACCTCACGACCGACGGGCACACCACCCCGCGCGAGGCCGACGATCAGCGGAAGTGGTTGCTCTGCAGACGAACTCGGTACGATCCCGCCGGTCTCGCTGATACGGCCGGCCAATGCTCGGCCGGCGTCGGCCCTATCCGCGAAGAGGCGTGACATCACCGGTCCTCGAACTCACGACGAGGCGGCGAGGGTGATCGCCTGGCCAACTGTGACGGAAAAGCTCGGTATGTCCTTCAGATCGATCGTCGCCTCGTACGTCCGGTCGTAGCCGGTCGCGCAGATACGCCAGCCGTCGTCGGTTCGGCGGTAGGTATCCGCATAGAACGCCGCTCCGATCATCATGAAGGAGAACTCCGGCACGATGACGCGATCCTGCAGGTACCACCGACCGGTCGCGGAATCGCCGTCGACGACGATCTCGGGATGATCGACGCGATGCTCGGTGATGACACCCGGTCCGACGGAGCCGCGCATGTATCCGACTAGTTCATCTCTGTCACCGAAGGACAGCTTCTCGCCATAGTCGCCGGTGACGTCCTCGGTGAGCGTCGCGGCGAATGTATCCCAGTCCTTGGTGTCGAGTGCCCGCAGGTAGCGGTACTTGAGCGCCTTCACTTGCTCGAGATCGTCCATGCCCAACGTCTACTCCGCCCCGCTCGTCGGCGGGGGCGTTTGGGCACAACCGCTCGCGTCAGGCCTATCGCACTAACCGGACACAGCGCCTGCGGGGTACTACTTCTTCTTGGTCCCCGGAAGCACGCCCGCGTCGATCACGGCCTTCACATACGGCCGGGAACGCTCGAGTAGTTTGTTTACATCCTCACTCGCCCATGCCGATCCGGTGATGGCGTCCGTCTCGGCTTCGATCGCGCGGTAGAGATCGAGACCGGCCGGGGTCAACTCGTGACCGTCGTCGACTCTGGTGGCGAGCCCACGCTCGACGAGCCTGTCGACCGAAGCCTCCCACGCCTCGTCCGACCAGCCGCGGGTCAGCTGAGCAAGTCGTCGACCCAATGCTCGACGTCGAATCGTCGGGTCGGGCAGCCCTGCCTCGTGGAAGGTCGCAGCGTCGATTCCGTCGAGACCGTTCTGGACGAGGACCGCAATGTGGTTGTCTCCCCGCCACTCTCGCAGCACCGATAGCGTGTGCCAGAGTGCGAGGTGGGGAGAATCCGGTGGCGTCAGCGCCGCCCACGCCGCGGCAAGCGACCTGCCTCCCGTCGGGAGGCTCGACGCGATGTCGTGGTAACGCTCAGCGAGAGAAGCCATTTCAGGTTCGACGACCCGCTCGCCCAGTATGTCGCGGAACTGTGCGTCGAGCATCTGCTCTCGACGCGCGGCAACCTTGTCGAGACCTACCTTGCGCGCCGACTCCCAGGCGTTGTTGATCAGCTCAGGCGCGAAGTTATAGAACGACGAGACCACGACCGGGGCTGCGCAGTCGCCCAGCGGCGCGCCGCGTGCTCCGACATAGAATGCATGCGCGTCGAGGCCCAGATCGTTCTGTGCCGCAGTGAGTCCCGGGTTGAAGTAGGCGAGGACGTGGAACGGCTCGAGAGTTTCATACGCCAACCTGGCGCGGGCGGCTGCGGTGTCGTCGACGGTGACCATGCGCTCCACCCTCGCGGCGGGAAGGCCCCGCGTCAAGGATGGCGTCGACGAACCGGCCCGGGAAGTTTGCTCAACAGCCAGACAGATTCTCCTTGACATGTCCGATTTGACGGGTACGTTGGATGTAGAACATAAGTTCGATACCGGAGACGGGCGGCATGGGGACCGAGACTTCAGACATCCACGAGGGGCAACCAACGGGCGACGATGATGCGTCGAATCCTGTTGCGCTGTATGAACAATTGCATGCATTGCTCGACCAGCTCGACGTCGTCGATACCAGTGGCGCAACGGAAGCCGAGGTGGCGGCCACGGCGATCGAGCACGAGCGCGCGGTGCGCAGAATGATCTCGATCGGCAACAGTCGAATCATGGATGTGTCCAATCGTGCGGCCTATCGTGCTGTCGGCAAACACTCGTTGTCCGACTTCATGATGGGCCCGCTGCGCCTACACGACGCAACCAAGCGCAGAGGGCAGATCCTTGCCCTCGAAGAGACCTTCACGATCACCGGCGACACGATGCCCCCTACCTACCCTCTGCTCGCCGACGCCTTGCGCAGCGGCGCACTCGGTGCCGATCACCTCACCGCAGCACTCACTGTTCTGAACAAGATCCCGCAGGGCATCGATGCGGAACAGCTGACCCGCGCCGAAGCCGAAGTTGCCGGGTTCGCACAGAATCTCGCGCCGCGCCAGATTCTCGCCGCAGGCAATCGTCTGCTCGCCTACCTCGACCCGGACGGCACGATCACCGACGACAACGACCGCAAGCGTCAGCGCCGCCTCACCATCGATAATCAAGACACACAGTCGATGTCACGAATTCTCGGCACCCTCGATCCCACAACCCGCGCGATGCTCGATACAGCACTCGCAGCGTGGGCGGCACCCGGAATGAACAATCCCGACGACGAGGCCTCTCCCACCGGCAGCAACGAGTTCGCCGATGCGGGCGCGCTCAAGGAGGCAGCGGCCCGCGACACTCGCACCCAGTCGCAGCGCAACCACGACGCGCTCTCCGCAATTCTCAGGGCAGTCCTCGACGGCGGGCTGCTCGGCGCC
>NZ_LZMO01000143.1:0-26906 GCF_001665715.1 Gordonia sp. 852002-10350_SCH5691597 | reverse complement strand
CAGCCCTCCATGGGAGACGGGGTCGTGGTTTCGACCAGCTCAACCAGCGGTCACAGCTCGACGAGCGCTCACAGCTCAACCAGCAGTCTCAGCTCGACCAGCGGTCACAGCTCGTCAGCGGAGCTGGGTCACCAGCTCGACTTCTGCACGCCCGGGAGTTCGCCGGCGTGTGCCATCTCGCGCAGGCACACACGGCACAGGCCGAACTTGCGGAACACCGAGTGCGGACGACCGCAGCGGTTGCACCGGGTGTAGGCCCGCACGGCGAACTTGGGCTTCTTGTTGGCCTTGTTGACCAGAGCCTTCTTTGCCATCAGTTGTCCTTCACGGAGTTGTCTTTGAACGGGAAGCCCAGCTGGCGCAGCAGCGCGCGGCCTTCCTCGTCGGTGGTGGCCGAGGTGACGACGGTGATGTCCATACCGCGCGGCCGGTCGATGTTGTCGATGTTGATCTCGTGGAACATCGACTGCTCGTTCAGGCCGAAGGTGTAGTTACCGTTGCCGTCGAACTGGCGGTCCGAGAGTCCGCGGAAGTCGCGGATACGGGGAAGCGCGATGGACACGAGGCGGTCCAGGAACTCCCACATACGGTCGCCACGAAGCGTGACGCGTGCGCCGATCGGCATGCCCTCGCGCAGCTTGAACTGTGCGATCGACTTGCGTGCGCGACGGATTTCCGGCTTCTGGCCGGTGATCAGTGCGAGGTCGGTGACCGCGCCGTTGATCAGCTTCGAGTCGCGAGCGGCGTCGCCGACGCCCATGTTCACGACGACCTTGACGACGCCCGGGATCTGCATCACGTTGGCGTAGTCGAACTCGGTGTTCAGCGCATCCTTGATCTCGGCGCGGTAGCGCTGCTTGAGACGCGGCTGGGTCTTTTCGGTGGTGGTCATATCAGATGTCCTTCCCGGTCTTGCGGGAAATCCGGACCTTCTTGCCGGTCTCCTCGTCGACGCGGTAGCCGACGCGGGTGGGATTGCCCTCGGAGTCGACGACCATCACGTTCGACACGTGGATCTTCGCTTCCTGGGTCACGATGCCGCCCGACGCCGCGCCACGCTCGTTGGCCGACGCAGCGGTGTGCTTCTTGATGCGATTGACGCCCTCGACCAGAACACGCTCTTCCTTCGGGAAGGCCTGAATGACCTTGCCCTTGGCGCCCTTGTCCTTGCCCGAGACGACGATCACGGTGTCACCCTTGTGCACCTTCATGTCAGATCACCTCCGGTGCCAGCGACACGATCTTCATGAACTTCTTCTCACGCAGCTCTCGGCCGACCGGGCCGAAGATGCGGGTACCGCGGGGGTCGCTCTCACCCTTGAGGATGACGGCGGCGTTCTCGTCGAAACGGATGTAACTTCCGTCCTGACGACGGCGCTCCTTGGTGGTGCGCACGATGACAGCCTTGACGACCTCTCCCCGCTTGACGTTGCCGCCGGGGATGGCGTCCTTGACAGTGGCGACGATGACGTCACCAATGCCTGCGTAGCGCCGAGACGAGCCGCCCAGCACGCGGATGCACAAGATTTCCTTGGCTCCGGTGTTGTCGGCGACCCGCAGGCGAGATTCCTGCTGAATCACTCGTTAGTCTCCTTGACCTGGATGTCGTCGACGCGGCGGATCCACCGAGGTGGGCCACCGCATCTGTACGCCGGATTTCCGACCCGACGCACACGGTCTGTTACCACCGGACACACGCCTGCCTGGGGTTTTGTTCCGATCTTGCGATCGCAACGCACCACCGGGTGGGTTCGCGAGCCGATTCGCGACGCGTGGCGCGCCGCAGGCAACCCCACAAGTGTAGGCGAACGCGCAGGTCCGGGCCAAATCGCTGCCGATAGGCATGCCCACGACGACCCCTTCGCCATTCTCCACAGCCGTCCGCGCTTTCGATTTTTCTCCAATCCACACCCATCTGCGGCGCTGTCACGCGAAGCACGGTCAGATCCACCGGGCACAGGGCCACCACCACCGACCGATCGCCGCGCTCGACCGCGACGGTCACCTCATGAGGAGGCACAGTGAGCACCGAGGTGAGCACGACTCATTTCACAAGCGGACATGTCACAGGCGGGCAGCCCATGTCTGCCGACGCGCAGAGCCGACCGCTCCCTCTGACCGCGGCGCAGCGCGGCATCTTCTTCGCGCAGCAACTCGACCCCGACACCCCGATGTCGGTCGCGGCCTTCGCCGAGTTCTTCGACGAGGTCGACGCCGAGGTGATGGACCGAGCGGTGCAACTGACCGCACACGAGACCGAATCGGGGCTCCTACGCGTCGTCGACGACGAGGACGGCGAACCACGCATCGTCGTCGATCGTGATAGGGACATCAGGCTCGGGCTCGTCGACTTCTCCGACGACGACGATCCGCGTGCGCGGGCTCTCGAATGGATCGACGATCACCGGTCACGCAACGTCGACGTCTACACCGATCCGCTCCTCGACACGTATCTGCTGCGGCTGGGTCCGACGCACTCGCTCTGGTACTGCTGGGGCCACCACATCGCGTTCGACGGGTATGCGGCGATGTTCATGATGGTCCGGGTCGCTGCCCACTACACCGCGATCACCGAGGGTCACGCCGCGCCCGCGTCGACCAGCGCGACAATGGCGCAGATTGCCGAGATCGACCGCGAGTACCACGCCTCTGACGCTTTCGCCCACGCGCGCGACCACTGGCAGCAGCGCCTGCGCCCCGGTGGAGTCGACGCTCCCGAACCGACCTCCCTGTCGCCGGCGAGCGCACCGGCTGCGCCGGTTGCCGTCGTCGAGAGCACCGAACTCGACGCCGACCTCGTCGCGCACATCCGTTCGCGCGCTGCCGATCACGGGGTGCGGGCCGCGTCGGTGATCACCGCGGCGGTCGCTCTCTACCTGGCACGCCTCAACGATCGCGACGACGCCCTGTTGAGCCTTCCGGTGGCGTGCCGCGACACCGATCTGCTGCGCACCTCTGCCGGCCTCACGTCGAACGTCTTACCCGTCGGCATCGAATTCGACGCCGCGACGACCGTCGCCGACGCGCTGCGGAGCATGAACTCCGACATCAAAAATGCTGTGCGACATCAGCGTTTCCGCCACGAAGAGATCACCTCCGACATCCTCGACGACTCCGACGGTAGGCGCGGGTTCTTCGGTCCGATGGTCAACGTCATGCTCTTCTTCGAGCACATCGACTTCGGTTCGCTGCGTGGCGAACTGAATGTGCTGTCGACCGGTCCCGTCGAGGACGCGTCCATCAACGTCTACGACGGCTTCACCGGCGGCATGCGACTCGACCTCGAGGCGAACCCGAACGTCTACACCACAGACGACATCTCGGTGCACCACAACCGAATCGTCGACTTCCTCCGACGATTCGTCGACGCCCCCACCGATACGCCCGTCGTCGACATCTCTGCCGCGACGGCGTCGGAGTTGTCGGCCATCGACGACGTCGCACACGGCCGCAGCGTGGCCGCAACGGACTCGACTCTCATCTCGCTGCTCGACGCCGCGCTCGAGCAGGGCACCGACACGATTACCGCGCTGATCGAACCCGGCGTCGAAACCCTGGACACCGCGACGTTCACCGCACGCGCACGCAGCGCGGCGGCCGGACTTGCCGCGCGTGGGATCGGCCCCGAATCGGTTGTCGGCGTTGCTCTCCCACGAAGTGCCGACCAGGTGATCGCACTGCACGCCGTCATCCGTGCGGGCGCGGCGTTCCTGCCCATCGATCCCGCGGAACCCGCGCAGCGCCTCGCGCACATCCTCGACACCGCCAAGCCCGCGGTGATCGTCGCAGCACCCGGCTGGGCCGGCGCCGACACTCCGGTGGTCACCGTCGACGAGCTGATCGAGCCATCACCGTCGACAGTGCAGTTCCACGCACCCCGCCCCGACAATCCGGCCTACGTGCTGTTCACCTCCGGCTCGACAGGCAAGCCCAAGGGCGTCGTGATCGACCACCGCGCCATCGTGAACCGTCTGCGGTGGATGCAGGATCGCTACCAACTCACTTCCGACGACCGGGTGCTGCAGAAGACGCCGGCGACCTTCGACGTCTCGGTGTGGGAGTTCTTTTGGCCGTTCATCGCGGGCGCCACACTCGTCGTCGCGCGGCCCGACGGCCATCGCGATCCGTGGTATCTGCGCGATGTGATCGCCGAAGAGTCCATCACGACACTTCATTTCGTGCCGTCGATGCTGTCTGCATTCGCCGACGCGCTCGCCCTCGACGAGTCGTCAAACCCGGATGCCCTGACTTCGCTGCGACGCATCTTCACCAGCGGCGAGGCGCTCACACCCGCGACGGTTGGTGCGATCGGCGAGCTCACCACCGCGCCGGTGCACAATCTCTACGGTCCGACCGAAGCCGCCGTCGACGTGACCTATCACGACGAATGCCGCAGCGACGCGGGCGATATCCCGATCGGCCGACCCGTCGACAACACGTCGACCCACGTGCTCGACCATCACCTGATGCCGCAAGCCGTCGGCGCGATCGGTGAGCTCTACCTCGGCGGCATTCAACTCGCCCGCGGTTACGCGAGCCGTCCCGACCTGACAGCGACGCGGTTCGTGTCGGATCCGCGTCAGCCCGGCGCGCGTCTGTACCGCACCGGCGACCTGGTACGCCGACGCGCCGACGGCGAGATCGAGTACCTCGGTCGCGCCGACTCACAGATCAAGATCCGCGGCCAGCGCGTCGAGTTGGGAGAGATCGAATCGGCCCTGGCGGCGTTGTCCGGCGTCCGCAGCGCGGCCGTCATCACGTTCGACGACGCGGCCACAGGTAGCATCGAACTGGCGGGCTACGTCGCGGGCGCGGATGACCTGGACTCCCGCGACGTCCGCGCAGAGCTCACCGAACACCTTCTCCCCCATATGGTCCCATCGACCATCACGGTTCTTGCGGATCTTCCGACGACAAGCAACGGCAAGCTCGATCGCTCCGCGCTCCCGGCACCGACACACACGTCGTCGCAGAGCGAACGAATCGAGCCGGTGACAGCACTCGACGTCGCCGTCGTCGAGACGGTTACCGCGGTGCTCGGTCTGACGACTCGGGTGTCGTCGTCCGACAACCTCTTCGATCTCGGCGGTAACTCGCTGTCGGCAACCAGGGTGAGCGCACGCCTCGCACGCCGAACCGGACACCGGCTGCCGCTACGCACCGTGTTCGACGCCCCGGACCTCGCCGCCTTCAGCGCCGCACTGCGCGCAGCGGGAGTCGACGACGAACTCCATACCAGCGAGTCCGTCGATGCGATCGCAGCGTCTACCGATGGGCGCGTCGCACTGTCGCCCGCGCAGCAGCGACTCTGGTTGACCGCCCGCCTCGACCCGGATTCTGCTGTCGCCTACCACATTCCGTTCAGTGTCCATCTTGTCGGAGCTATCGACGTCAGCGCTCTGCGTGCCGCCGTGAACGACGTCGTCGCGCGGCACGAGCCGCTGCGCAGCACGGTGTCGGAGCACGACGGACACGCATTCCTCGACATCCACGCCCCCGACGACGCCGCGATAGACATGCCTCTCGACGAGGTCGCCGAGGTCAGCGAGATACAGCAACGCGCCACCGACCTCGCCTCACAGCCGTTCGACCTCACGCGCGACTTCCCCATCCGCACACGACTCCTGCGCACGTCGTCCGACGATCACACGCTGGTCGTCGTCATTCACCATCTCGCAGCGGACGGGTGGTCGCTCGCGCCGTTCGCGGCCGACCTTGCCACCGCCTACCGTGCACGCGTCGACGCGCATACACCCGACTGGGCGCCGCTACCCGTCGAGTACTCGACGGTTGCCGCAGCCCACCGTGCCGCGTTGACCACCACCGACGGCACAGACCTCGACTTCTGGCGCAGTCGTCTCGCCGGCGCTCCCGCCGAAACCGAACTGCCACTTGATCGTCCGCGCTCCGATCGCCCAGGTGTTGCCGGCAGCGTCGTGACGATCACCGTGCCGCGCGAGCGTCACCGGGCGTTGACGACACTGGCCGCCGACAACGACGCGACCCTCTTCATGGTCGTCCACGCCGCGGTCGCCACGCTGCTGCGCGGCTTCGCCCGCGCCGACGAGATCGTCGTCGGCACACCGGTATCCGGACGCGGCGATGCCGACCTCGACGCGCTGGTCGGAATGTTCGTCAATACCCTTGCACTGCCGACGGGCGTCGACAAAAATGCCTCGTTCCTCGCTGTGCTCGGCAAGATCCGCGACGCCGACCTCGACGCCTTCGACCACGCCGACATACCGTTCGATCACCTCGTGACCGAACTGAATCCGCAGCGGTCGGCCCAGGTGCATCCGTTCTTCCAGGTCTCACTCGCGGTGGACAACCGCGACGACATCACCATCGACCTACCCGGCGTGAGCGCAACGGCCTCGCCGATCGACATCGCGTCGACCAAGTTCGACCTCTCGTTCACCTTCGTCGAACACACCGACGAGCACGGGCAACCGTCCGGAATCGACGTCGAGATCGGCTACGCCACCGACCTCTTCGACGCCCCCACCGTGAGCGGTATCGGTTCGCGACTGAGCAGAATCATCACCACGGTGACCGACGACGCGACACTCGCGGTCGGCGACATCGCCGTCCTCGACCCGAGCGAGCGGCTTGGACTGGTCCCGGCCGTCGGCGTGGGAACCCGCCCCGTCGAACACTTCTCGTCGATCCTCGCGGCAGCGGTTCGCTCGGAGCCCGACCGGATCGCCGTGACCGACGGCGACACCTCACTCAGCTACCGCGAACTCGACTCCGCCGCCGAGACTCTCGCGCAGTGCCTCCGTGACAACGGAGTCGGGCCAGAGGACTTCGTCGCAATTGCGCTACCCAGGAGCGCGCAGTGGGTACGCGCGGTCTGGGCGGTCACCCGATGCGGAGCCGCATGGGTGCCGATCGATCCCGCCTATCCGCACGCACGTATCGAGTTCATGCTGACCGATTCCCGTGCGCGTCTGCTGCTGACCGACGTCGACTCGCACCCGAAAGAAGTCCCGAGTGATCGCAGGAGTGAACAATGCGTCGACAACACCTGATCTGGCTGACCCTTGGGCTCATGCTGGCCGCGTTCCTCGGGGCGACAGCACCCGCACAGGCGGCGCCGACGTCGAGCATCGTCAGTTCCACCGACGATTCACCCCAGCAGGTGACGCTGATGGTGCACTCGGCGTCGATGGATCGAATCGTCCCGGTCACGGTGTTGACCCCGAAGAACCGCACCCGTGCGGCACCGACGCTGTACCTGCTCAACGGTGCAGGCGGTGGCGAGGATTCGGCCACCTGGGATGCCCGCACCGACTACAAGAAGTTCTTCGCCGACAAGAACGTGTATGTCGTGACCCCGATCGGCGGTGCGTTCTCGTACTACACCGATTGGCAACGCGACGACCCGGTCCTCGGCCGCAACAAGTGGCAGACGTTCCTCACCAAAGATCTGCCACCACTGATCGGCAAGCGCTTCCCGACCACGGGAAAGGTTGCTGCAGCGGGCATCTCGATGGCCGGGACCACGGTGTTCAACCTCGCGCTCGCTGCCCCCGGTCTGTACCGCTCGATTGCCGCGTTCAGCGGCTGCGCGCGCACCAGCGACCCGGTCGGGCAGCAATACATCCGCTTCGTCGTCGAGAACCGCGGCGGAGGCAACATGGTCAATATGTGGGGACCGCTGAACGGACCCGGCTGGCGGGCCAACGATCCCTATCTCAACGCGGCGAAGCTACGCGGCACCAGGGTCTATATGACCGCGGGCACCGGGCTTCCCGGCAAGCACGAACGCCTGTCGGATCCGTCGATCGACGGCGACGGGCTGGTACTGGCGAACCAGGCTCTGCTCGGCGGCGCGATCGAGTTCGGCATCGATCAGTGCACACGCCAGATGGCGACGCGCCTCGCTCAGCTCGGCATTCCCGCCAAGGTCAATCTGCGTCCCGCCGGAAGCCACTCATGGGGCTACTGGCAGGACGACCTGCACCAGACCTGGCCGTCTCTCGCCCGCGACATCGGGGCGTGAGACCTCACCAACGGTCGAGGCTGGTGTAGCCATCCTGCAGAGCGCGAGCCAGCAGGTGCGTCTTCGTCGGGGCGGGGCGACCCGCGGCCGTGTACTTCGTGCGGATGCGCGCGAGGTGGGTGCTCACGGTCGAGGCTGAAATGAACAGCGTCGCCGCGGCGTCCTCTTTTGATTCCGCACGCAGCCAGGTCAACAACACCTCGACCTCGCGGCGCGACAGCATCGGCCGACGTGCCACGGCGGCGTCGTGGCCGTGGCGGTAGTCGTCCATCCGGGCGATCTCGGCGGACGCGAATGAATGCGACGCCGCGCCGCGATCTGCGACAACAGGGGACACAGGCACGGGCGATGGCGCTCCGAGGGCGCCCCCGGTCTCTGTTACTACGGTCACCGATACGTCCTTACATCATGTCGTTACGACAGCGATCCCCAACACTCAGCAAATAGTAAGGATTAGGTCTGACATGTCGGTAGTCCCCTAAATGGGGCCTTTGTTGCATTCGCAAGAATCGGCGCCGGAAAGCCGCACGCTAAATGTGTGTCTTATCGAAAGATGTGGGTGCTGCAGCAGCCACATCTTTCGATAAGACACACGTTCAGACCGGGAGAGCAGACGGTATGCCAAACTAGAACACGTTCTTGTTTGTCCGTCGCGGCACGCTCGGGCGCTCGCTGCAAACAGGCGGCTGCCCGCGTACTTCGCTGCCCGAGAGTCGCTGCCCGGATAGATCGCCGCCCGGATAGATCGCTGTCAGAAAGGGGCCTCATGTCCTCCCCGTCGACCCACACCGTCGCAGGTACCACGCTCACGATGCCCGTCGAGGTCAGAGATGCGCGGTGCATGGCTGCGGGATTCTCCGCCGACGCCGACGCGATGGCGAGAACCATAGCGGCGTCGGGCGCCTCTCCGCTTCGTCCGCTGCGGATACGCCCGGGCCGCGGCATGGTCATGCTCGTGTTCGTCGACTATGTCGACGGAGATCTAGGCCCGTACAACGAGTTCGGGGTGTGCCTGCTCGTCGAGAATCCGGCTGCGCCCGCGTCTCCGCTCAGCGCGCTCGGCTCTGTGGTGCGCGGCGATGCGCACGCGCTGATCCATCGCCTCCCCGTCGACGGTGAGTTCACCCGACAGGCCGGACGCGGGATCTGGGGCTTTCCCAAGTTTCTCGCCGATTTCGACGTCGACCACGATGGCTCGCGTAAGCGCGGCAGTGTTTCGGAGGACGGACGCCTCATCGCTTCCCTCGAGACCGCACCGGGCCTGCCGGTCCCCGCGGCTCCGGGCGACGCGGAACTCACCGCCTACTCATGCCTCGACGGAAAGCTGCGCTCCATACCGTGGCGACTCGGATCGCTGAGCGGCGTCCGGGCCCGGATCGGCGGCGCGACCCTCACGCTCGGCGGACACCCGATCGCGGACGAACTACGCGGCCTGAAGTTGGCCCGGCACGCCGCCATGACCATGTCGGTGGGACACCTGGCCATGACGTTCGACGACGCGACCGATCTCTGAGATTCGGCCTGCCGGCAGCTCACCGATCGCACCGCGCACGCGTCGTCGACCCGACTGTTCCTAGACTGGCGTCATCAGTCCCAGAAGCCGAAAAAGCACAGTAGCCGAAAAGCACAGAAGCCGAAAGGCGTGACGCCATGAGCAACCTCGAAGCACATCCGGCCGAAATCGACTGTCAGACCGAGGTCGAGAACGCCGACCCCGATCACGACGGATCGCTGCGGGTCGAGGTACTCACCGCGCGCGACGTACCGCTCGGCGGCCCGCGTGCCATGACCGTGCACCGCACCCTGCCGCAGCGGGAGCGGTCGCTGATCGGAGCGTGGTGTTTCGCCGACCATTACGGACCCGACGACGTCTCAGCCACCGGCGGCATGGATGTGCCTCCGCATCCGCACATCGGATTGCAAACGGTCAGTTGGCTTTTCACCGGTGAGATCGAGCATCGGGACACTATGGGCAATCATGCGATGGTGCGTCCGGGCGAACTGAACCTGATGACCTCGGGCCACGGCATCGCCCACACCGAGGTCTCTACTCCCGACACCACGGTCCTACACGGCGTGCAGTTGTGGGTCGCACTCCCGGCAGACGCGGCGAACACCGCGCGCGACTTCGCCCATTACGCGCCGCCCGCGATCACCGTCGGCGGCGTGACGGCACTCGTCTTTCTCGGGACGTTGCTCGGCAGCACGTCGCCGGTCGAGACGTTCACGCCGCTACTGGGCGCTGAACTGCGCATCCCGCCGGGAGCCGACGTCACCCTCGACGTCGACCCCGGATTCGAACACGGATTCCTCGTCGACTCGGGTCGCGTGGAGATCGTCGATTCGACGACGGGCCCGCTCGAGCGCACCGAACTCGGCTACGTCGGAGTCGGTGCCGAAACCGTCGTCCTCGCCAATCGCGGCGACGACGACGCGCGGGTCATCGTGCTCGGGGGCGCGCCGTTCGACGACGACATCATCATGTGGTGGAACTTCGTCGGCCGCACGCACGAGGAGATCGTGGCAGCGCGCGAGGAGTGGATGGCCCACAGTGAACGCTTCGGCCAGGTGCAGGGGTACACCGGCGAGGTGCAGCATCTGCCCGCGCCGACACTTCCTGGCACACGACTGCGCGCCCGGGAGAACACTCCCGGGCGCGCATAGACGGTCAGGCTGTTTCGGTCAGGCTGTTTCGGTCAGTCTCTGTCGCTCAGTGTCCATCGCTCAGTCGCCGGCCAGCAGGCGAGCGAAGTTGGCGATGCCCGCCTCCTCGCCCGCGTGTATCCGCTGCTCGCCGCGATCAGCGTCCGACGCCTGCGACGCAACCGTCCGCCGACCCGTTCCGGTGGGCATGAGCGCCACCAATTGTGTTGCGGCCCGACGGATTCGGTCGGACAGCGTCGCCGTGTCGCCGGAGGTCGACGCCCAGTCCTCCGACGCCGCGTAGACGCCGGTCGGTACGACGACGGTGCGCAGGTAGCCGAACAACGGACGCAGCGCGTGGTCGAGGACCATCGAGTGCCGGGGGCTCCCACCTGTCGCCGCGATGAGTACCGGCTTACCCTCCATCGTGTCGACGTCGACGAGGTCGAAGAACGACTTGAACAGGCCTGAGTACGACGCGTTGAACACCGGGGTCGCGACGATGAGCGCGTCGGCGTCCTGCACGGACCGGATGGCGTCGCCGGCAGCACCGGTCGCGAAACCGGTTGCCAGCTAACGCCCGATGTCGACGGCGAGATCACGCAGATCGATGATCTGCACGTCGACGTCGCCGCCCTGCGATCGCACGAGCGACGCGGCGTCGTCGGTGAGCCGGTCGACGAGCATCCTCGTCGACGACGGTTCACTGAGTCCGGCGTTGACCGCGACGAGCGTTACCGGCTTCATGCGTTCACCTGTGCTTCCTGCTCTGCGAGCTCCTCTGCGTCGCGTGCCGCGACGAGCGAGGCGTGCGTAGGAGCGTCGGGAACGTCGGCCGGGCGCCCTTCCGCGAATCCCTTGCGGAGTTCGGGGAGCACCTCGCCGAGCTCATCGAGCTGCTCGAGGACCGTCTTGAGCGGCAGGCCCGCGTGGTCGACGAGGAACAGCTGACGCTGGTAGTCGCCGAAGGTGTCGCGGAACGAGAGCGTGCGGTCGATGAACTCCTGCGGGCTGCCGACGGTGAGCGGCGTCTCGCGACTGAAGTCCTCCAACGACGGTCCGTGCCCGTACACGGGCGCGTTGTCGAAGTACGGACGGAACTCGTTGACGGCGTCCTGGGAGTTCTTCCTGATGAAGAACTGACCGCCGAGCCCGACGATCGCCTGGTGCGCCTTTCCGTGTCCGTAGTGCTCGTAGCGCTCCCGATAGAAATCGATCAGTCGCTTTGAGTGCTCGGCTGGCCAGAAGATGTGGTTGGCGAAGAAGCCGTCGCCGTAATAGGCGGCCTGTTCGGCGATTTCCGGGCTGCGGATCGACCCGTGCCACACGAACGGCGCGACGTCGTCGAGCGGACGCGGCGTCGAGGTGAACGACTGCAGCGGGGTGCGGAACTTGCCTTCCCAGTCGACGACGTCCTCGGTCCACAACCGGTGCAGCAGGTGGTAGTTCTCGATGGCCAGCGGGATGCCCTGACGGATGTCCTTGCCGAACCACGGGTACACCGGGCCGGTGTTGCCACGACCGAGCATCAGGTCGACGCGGCCATCGGCAAGGTGTTGCAGCATGGCAAAGTCCTCAGCGATCTTGACCGGGTCGTTGGTGGTGATCAGAGTCGTCGCCGTGGAGAGGTGCAGCTTGCTTGTCTGAGCTGCGATGTAGGCGAGCGTCGTCGTCGGTGACGACGAGAAGAACGGTGGATTGTGGTGCTCGCCGATGGCATACACATCGAGGCCGATGTCCTCGGCCTTCTTGGCGATCGCCACCGACGCCTTGATGCGCTCATGTTCTGTCGGCTCGACTCCCGTCGTAGGGTCGGCCGTGATGTCGCTGACGGAAAACAGTCCGAACTGCATGTCATGCCTCCTGGAATGACGGATACGAAACCTTTCACTCGCCATAACCGGACCAGGGTCCGGTTAATTCCCTGTCGACGGTACCGCACGAATCCTCCCGAGGCAGGCCGGACACCGTGGGTTAGTGTGTCCTTACAATCGCGTCGTCAATCAATCGCGGCGTCGAACACTCACGTCGTCAGGAGTAGCAATGAAGCTTCGGAAGTCTCTCGCGGCCGCCATGATCGCGGGCGCCGCCCTTGTCGCGGTCGCGGGCTGTTCGGATTCGGACAGCGCCAGCGACACCGTGGCCAGTGCCACCAGCAAGGTCACCGAGGCGACGAGCCAGGCCGCCGCGGCCATCGCGGGCCTGACCAACTCCGACGCCCAGGACATCCTGCGCAAGGCAGTGGACTCGAACACCTCGTCGGAGGATCTCGAGAAGGTCGTCGACACCAGCAACCCGGTCACCAAGACCGCGATCCAGGCGTACGCCAAGGGCGCGTCTGCAGCGGGTTACGGACCCGATGTGTACACCGTGACCGAGGTCAAGAAGACCGGAGACAACGCTGCTGATGCCAGCGTGGAGGTCAAGAGTCCGCACACGTCCAACCCCGCCAACATCACGCTCTCGTACGTGAAGGTCGACGGCGAGTGGAAGCTGTCCGGCAACGCCGTCACGCAGCTCTCGTCGATGATGGGCCAGCACGGCGGCTGATTCGCCGCCTCAGGCAACACCGATACACCGACACCGCGCCGTTCCGGACTTTCTTCTCCGGGGCGGCGCGGTGTGCGTCGGTAGACTCGTTGCGAGGAGGGCCGATGCGAACCGAACACCACACCGCGCCGATCGAACCGGCGATCACCGATCGTCATGAGCGCTGGCCACAATCGAACGTGCTCGAGTCGATGTCGCTGCCCTCACTACCGGATTCCCCGTCGAGTTCCCATACCCCCGACAGCCACTCCGGGCCGGTCACGACAGCCGGCCGTGGCGACCACGCGCAGCGGCCGCAACGCAATCCGGTGCCCATGGAGGGCCTTCGCGTACGGACACGAGATACATCCCGAGATACTCCGCTACCGGAGGTCGGCGACTACTGGGACCTCTCCCATCGCGAGAACGCGATACTCATGCCGACGGTGATCCCGACGGTGCATCCGGTATCGCTCGTGGGCCAGGTACCTGCGCAACCACGGACGTCTCCATTGACGACGGCGTCGTTGGTGACCGCGTTGGCGGCGTTCCCGCTCATTCCGGTACTGGGCATCGGCGGGGTCGCGGGGCTCATGTCGATCGCGCTCGGTGTCGCAGGTGTTCGACAGATCCATCGACACCCGACCCGTTATCGCGGCAGCGGCCGCGCTGTCACCGGAATCGTCCTCGGAACCATCGCGGCCGTGATCGGCATTCCGATCCTGCTGCTCGTGCTGGTGATCGCCGGCCTGTGAGTGGCGGCCACGCAGCGAGTGGCGCTTCCCCGTGAGTAGGTCTTGCCTGTGGGTAGCGCTTGCCAATGAGGGGTCGTCGGCAGACCGTACGGGTCAGCCGACCGCCCGGAGCGAGCCGCCGGAGAACGGCAGATTGCGACCGAGCCAAGCTAGAACCTGATCGATCATCGCCCCCTGCTTCGCGGGATCGCTGACCTTGGCGAGCGACGGAAGTGAGTGCAGGAGTGCCGCGTAGATCGCCGCCTCCGAGGACATGCCGTTTCGGCTCATCACCGTTTCGTACGACGACACGCTCTCTGCAAGCTCGCCGTACGTCGCCGATTCGCCCCCCAGACGAACAGCCGTCATCCACGGCGTCGCCTCAGCGCGCCGCATCACGTCGTTCCGCAATTCCGTCATCATTCGACCTCGAGCACCCCACGCGTCGACATCTCCGACCTCAGCCATCTCGCCTCCCAGACGATGGCGTCGATCCTTCCGAACAGAATGCACCTGCATTACTTGTTCGGAAGGCGAACCACCGTAATTTGTGACGAACTCCACACGAGTTTCGTTCTTCTGCGAACCAATGTTACTGAAGTGCCAGCGTGTAGTCAGTGTTACTGATGTGACTGGTGTGAAAGCGTTATGCCCGCGTCACCCGCCAGCGACTGAGTTCGTCGATGTCGCTGCCTCTAGGAGGCGTCTGCCGCTCGCGCCGCCTGATCGGCCTCCATCGCGTCGATGAGGCTCTTCGGACGCAGGTCGGTCCAGTTCTGCTCGACATACTCGAGGCACGCGGCCCGGCTGTCCTCTCCGAACACCTTGGTCCACCCGTCGGGGATGTCGGCGAAGGTCGGCCACAGGGAGTGCTGGTTCTCGTGGTTGACCAGGACGAAGAATCGGCCGTTCTCGTCATCGAAGGGATTCGTCATTATCGCTTCCTTTCCTCACCATCGTCTTCGAGGTGTTCGTTGTGTTTTTCGCGCGCATCGTGTTCTCCATGCGCATCGTGTTCGTCGTGCGCGCTGTCCGCCAGTCGCACTGCGAGGACCGGCCCGATGACAGCGAGTGCATCCGCATTCGCCAGGCCGAGGTGGTCGGCGTCGACGTCTACATTGACAACGTCACCGGCGACGTGTGGTTCCCACGACCGCGCGACCGCGGAAGGGTCTTCCTTGTCGCGCGTCGCCGTGAACACCAGCAGCGAGCCGTCGAACGGGTCGGGACGGAAACGCTCCACCAACTGCTCACCACCCGCGAAACTGTCCATCACCCACTGCACCTGCTCATCGCGCAGCAGCCCGAGCGATGCGATCTTGTCCCGCACGATTGCCGCGACCTCCTCGGCAGAGCTCGCCTCAACATCTTCCCCGAGATCGAACAGGTCGCGCCAGCCCCCCAGGAAATCGCCGACGAACTCGCCGCCGAGGCGCACGCGGTCGGCTGCCGCGGGCTCGACGTCCTGAGCGACGGGCACCGGCGCCGAGTCCATCACGCCGAGGAAGGCGACCTCCTCGCCGGATTCGCGCAGCGCCGTGGCCATCGCATATGCGACATATCCACCGAGCGACCATCCGAGCAGGTGGTACGGCCCTTCCGGCTGCACGCGTCGGATCTCCGCGAGGTACCTCTGTGCCATCTCCTCCACCGACGAGGCGAAGGGTTCTCCGGACACGGCGTGCGGGTCCTGCAGGCCGTAGATCGGCCGATCGTCCAGGTAGGGCACGAACCCGCCGTAGAACCATGCGAGTCCGCCCGCAGGGTGCACACAGAACAGCGGCGACTTCGAGCCGCGCGCGAGTTCGATGAGGACCTCACCCGCCGGCGCGGTAGTGCCTTCGACCCGGGCCGCGATACCGCGCGGCGTCGGATCGTTGAACAGCCAGCCGAGTTCGAGATGATCGCCGTGCTCGCGTCGCAGGAGACCGAGAGCACGGGTCGCCGACAATGAATCGCCGCCGAGATCGAAGAAGCTGTCGGTCGCACCGACGTTCTCGACGCCGAGGATCTCGCCGAACACCCCAGCCACCGATTCCTCGATAGGCCCGACCAGCTCGACATGAATTCCGCTCGAGCGCTGCGGTTCGGGTAGCGCCCGCTTGTCGAGCTTGCCGACGGCCGTCAGCGGAAAAGCGTCGAGCACGGTGATGCTCGCAGGCACCATGTGAGCGGGCAACTGTTGCGACAGGAAGTGCCGCAGCGTCGTCGACGCCGATTCCGCGGAATCGATCGAGGCGTCAGCAGGGGCAGGCGACTCGGCAAGACCGGAGGAATCGTTGAGCACGACGTAACCGGCGAGCGCAGTCGCCACCGCTCCCCCGACCCCGACGACGACAGCCGACTCGACCGCCGGATGAGCCGCCAGGGCCGCCTCGATCTCACCGAGTTCGATGCGTAGACCGCGAAGCTTGACCTGGTCGTCGCTGCGGCCCGCATACTCGAGCGCGAGTTCGCCGGTGTCGTCGCGCTGCCAGCGGACGACGTCACCGGTGCGGTACATGCGTTCGCCCGGGCTGCCGTTCGGGTGCGCGACGAACCGCTCCGACGTCAGGCCCGGCCGATCGAGATATCCGCGGGAGAGCGGCAGTCCGGTGACGTAGAGTTCACCGGCGACTCCCTCGGGCACGGGATGCAGACGGGCGTCGAGAACCTCGAGGCCGGCGCCGTCGATGGGACCGCCGAGCAGGACTCGGGCACCCGGCCGCGTCGGCCGCGCGAACGTCACGCTGATCGTCGTCTCGGTCGGACCATAGATGTTGTGCAGACTGACGTGGTCCGACCAGCCGTCGACAATCGACGGCGGGACGGCTTCTCCACCCACGGCGACCCCCGCGAGATCCGGCAGTGCGGCCGGATCGATGGTCGACAGCACTGTCGGAGTCAGGAACGTATGGGTCACCGCGCTCTCGCGCATGAACTGCTCCAGAGTCTCGCCCCCGACCGCGTCCACGGGGCGGTACGCGATCTCGCCGCCGAATGTCGCGGCGAGGAGGTACTCCAGCACCGAGGCGTCGAAGCTCGGTGACGCGAAGCCGAGCACGACCGGCTTCTCCACCTGCGGGAAGCGGGACGACTCCACTGCGGCGTAGTTGGCGAGACCGGAGTGCGTGACGCTCACGCCCTTCGGCCTTCCGGTCGATCCCGAGGTGTAGATCACGTAGGCCGTGTTCTCCGGTCGCACCGGACGCAGTAGCTCGTTCGCGGCGAGCGGCGAGGTCTCCTGTGACGAGATCTCACGCGAAACGGCCTCGTCGTCGAGGTCGACCCAGTCGGGTCCCGGCCGCGTCGGTAGCGAGCGCGAACGGGTCAGGCCCAGCACGGCGCCGGAATCCTCGACCATCGATGCGACTCGTTCCGCCGGATAGTCCGGATCGATCGGCACGTATCCCGCGCCGGTCTTGGCGACCGCCCAGATCGTGGTGAGCAGTTGAGTCGAGCGTCCGATTGCCACACCGACGAGCGACTCGGCCCCGATCCCCCGTGCGATCAGCCACCGCGCGAGGCGAGTGGACTCGACGTCGAGTTCGGCGTAGGTCATCGTCGAACCGGCCGCGTCGCGGACCGCTGTACGCGGTCCGTACGCCGCTACCGCTTCGGCGAAGAGGTCGGCGAGCAGCCGCGGTCGCGTCCCTTCGCCACCGTCGACCGGTGTGAACATGTCCCGTTGTTCGTCGGTGACCAGGGTGATGTCGGCGGTGAGACGGCTCGGGTTTGCGGCCATCTCCTTCAGGATCTCGACCAGCGCGCTGCTGAACACCTCCACCTGGTGGTCGTCGAACGCCGCAGGCAGGTACTTGAGCGTGAGCGAGATCTGCCCACCCGGGAGCGGAGCCGTAGCCATGTTGAGCGGGTAGTGGGTCGCGTCGGCGCCGTCGAAATCGAGGATCTGCAGTCCCCCGGTCTGCCCGGGGTCGGCAGTCGCCAGCGAGTCACCGTCGACCGGGTAGGACTCGTGCACCGTGAGGGTGTCGAACAGCAGCGGGACGTCTGCGAGCGCCATCAGTTCCGTCAGCCCGATGTGCTGGTGGTCGAGCACGGTCACCTTCGCCTGCTGCAGACGCGCGAGCACGTCCGCCACGGGTGCGTCCGGATCGACGTCGACTACCGCCGGCACGGTGTTGATGAACAAGCCGACCATCGACGCCACGCCTTCGAGATCGGCGGGACGGCCCGAGGTGGTCTCACCGAATGCGACGACCCGGCTCCCGGTCAGCCGCGACAACAACACGGCCCACGCGAGTTGCAGCACCGTGGCCACTGTTGCTCCCTGCGACCTGGCAAGGCGCTCGATTCCGGCGACGATCTGCTCGTCGAGCACCGCGGAGTGATCGCGCGGGAGCAGCTCACGAGCCCCGGACACACCGGGAGCCACGAGCGTCGGACCGTCGAGCGGCGCAAGTACCTCTCGCCACGCAACCCGAGCGGCGTCGGGATCGGCGAGCGCGATGCGGCGCGCATGATCGCCGAAGTCTCCGCCACCGGGTTGTGTCCCGGTGTAGGTCGACCCGGTCGCATACAGCGCGAGCAGGTCGGCGAGGACGAGCGGACCCGACCATCCGTCAATCAGGATGTGGTGATTGGTGACGATCAGGTGCGCGTCCTCGCCGTGGCGGACGAGCGTGAAGCGCATCAGCGGAGCGGACTCGAGATCGAATCCGCGACGTCGCTCCACGTCGGCGTACTGCTCCACCGCCGACATGTCATCGGCCGACTTGTCATCACCGGCCGACGACGCCGGTACCTCGACGACCTCCCACGGCACGGAGACCTCCTCCGGGATCACCGTGACCACAGCGCCGCTCCCGCAACGCACGAACGCCGAGCGCAGCGCCCTGTGGTGATCGAACAGCGCTGCTGTCGCACGACGAAGCCGCTCGACGTCGATGTCCCCGCCGAGGTGGAGGATTCCCTGCACCACGTAGACATCCACCGCGTCGTCGCCCGCGAGCTCTGATTGGACGTGCAGACCCCGCTGGAGCGGCGTCATCGGCCAGACGTCGGCCGAACCGAAACGGTGCGCGAGCTCGTCGAGGTCGTCCTGGGTCACGCCGGTACCGGGCACGTCCGAGGGCGACAGACCCGGCCCGCCCGGCTGTCGTGCCGCCGCGGTGACCGCGGCGAGTTCAGCCGCCCAGCGATCACCGAGGTCCTCGATGTCCGACCGGGTGAATGCGCCACTCGGGAACAGCAGGTCGGCCGACAGTTCGCGGCCGCTGCCGGTCGTCGCGGTGCCGACGTTGACGGACAGCGTGTTCATTGCAACCATGCGCCCCGACACCGAAGCAGGCAACGCGGGTGCCGCCGGATCGGCGGTGAACGGCAACACCGCAGCGTCGTCGCTGCCCCGGGCGCCGGCTCCGAGATAGTTGAACGCGATGCCGGGCAACGCGGTCTGCGCCAACCGTGCGTCACCGTTGCGCGAGAGATTGTTGCGCAGGAGCCCGAATCCGAGACCGTGCTCGGGCTGACCGAGACGTTCCTCCTTGGCAGCCTTTACGGCATGGGTGATGTCGTCGCCCGGGTCGACCGCGATCGGTGCGATCGACGTGAACCATCCGACGGTGCGAGACAGGTCCGCGGTGCTCGGCGTCGAGCCGTGGCCGAGTACGTCCTCATAGCGTCCGTGGCCTTCGACCAGGATCGACACCGGAGCATCGTCGACGATTCCGCGCACACGCTGCCACGACCTGATCGCGCGCGCCAACGCGCCGAGCAGAGCGTCGTTGACATGGCCACCGAACTGCTCGGGGACGCTGGTGAGCAACGCCTCGGTGTCCGCGGCGCCGACGGCGACGGTCACGGTGGAGAGCGTGGCAAATCGATCACGGTCACGCTCGACGGTGACGCCGAGATCGGTGGGCTCGCGGTCGACTCGCGCGAGCCAGTAGTCGACCTCGCCCAGGTGATCGGCGGTGCGTTCGGCCAGCGCGGAGTGCCACGCCCGTGCCGAGGTGACCTCGGGACGCAACGTCGCGTCGCCACCGGCTTCCGACGCCGCCCACGCCGTGATCAGATCCTCGATGAGGATCGGCCACGAGACGGCGTCCACGCCGAGGTGATGTATCGCGAGTACCACCCGCGCACCGTCGGACCCGGCCACATGTGCGGCGGACACCAGTACCCCGTCGGCCGGTGACAACTCGCGCAGTGCACGAGCGTGAGCCGCCTGCACGGCCGCGGCGAACTCCGGGCTGTCGACGGCCACATCGACACGCTCGCCGACGACGCTCGGTGTGGCGTCGGAGCCGGCGGTGGCCACCCACTCGTCGTCGACGCACCGCAGCGTCGACGACAGCATCGGGTGTGCCGAGACCACCGTGGCGAGAAGTCGCCGCAGCCGCTCGGTGTCGAGACCTTCCGGCGCGATCAGCGTCATCGACTGCGAGAAGTCGGCGAAATCGTCTGGCTCGTCGGACAATTCGATCATCCACGCGGCAACCGGTGAGACCGGCACGGCACCCGTCGGCCCGTCCGGCAACTCGGCGAGCATCGGAAGTCGACCTGAGTCGGCCACCGCGGCCACCGCCAGAGCGCGCACCGACTTGTGCTCGAAGATGTCGCGCGGCGAGATCGGAAGGCCCGCTGCACGTGCGGCTGACGAGAGCGTGATGGCGAGGATCGAGTCGCCGCCGAGCGCGAAAAAGGAGTCGGTCATGCCAACCGTCTCGACGCCGAGCACACCGGCGACGAGTCGGGCGAGGGTCTCCTCGGCGGGCGTCGCGGGCACGACGTCGTCGCCGCCGACACTGTCGATCACGGGCTGGGGCAGTGCTTGTCGATCGAGTTTGCCGTTCGCGGTCAGCGGCAGACGCTCGATCGGTGTGATGATTCCGGGAACCATGTAGGTCGGCACCGCGCGCGCAACCGAGTCGCGGACCTCCTCCACGTCGATCGTGTCGATCCGGTCTGCGACCACATAGCCGACGAGTTGCTCCCCACGTCCGGGGATGTCGACTACCGTTGCCGCGGCCGCGTTGATGCCGGGGGCAGCGGCCAACGCGGCCTCGACCTCGCCGTACTCAATGCGGAAACCACGCAACTGCACCTGCGCATCACCGCGCCCGAGGTACTCGATGTCGTCGCCGACCCGGCGGGCGAGGTCGCCGGTGCGGTACATGCGTTCGCCGCCCGGATCGAAGGGGTCGGCGACGAACCGCGTGGCGGTGAGCTCCTGCCGCCCCCGGTAACCCCGCGCCAATTGGCCACCCGTGACATAGATTTCGCCGACGACGCCCGGCGGGACCGGATGCAGTCGCGAGTCGAGGATGTGAATGCCCAACGAGCTCAACGGCCGACCGATCAGCGAGCTGTCGCCGTCGAGGACCGACGCTCGGTCCATGGGCCGAATGCTGACGTGCACCGTGGTCTCGGTGATGCCGTACATGTTGACCAGTTGAGCTGTGTCCGAGGGGTTTTCGGTGAACCAGCGGTCGACCTGATCGAATGCGAGCGCCTCGCCACCGAACACGATGTAGCGCACCGCGAGATCGGGTCCGACGCGCCGTCGAGCATCGATGAGTTGGTAGAAGGCCGACGGCGTCTGACTCAGCACCGTCACCCCCTCGCGGCCGAGGAGTTCGACGAAGGCGTCCGGATCGCGTGCGACGTAGCGGTCGACAATGACCAGACGCGCACCCGACGCGAACGGGCCCCACAGCTCCCACACCGAGAAGTCGAATGCATAGGAGTGGAACATGGTCCAGACGTCGGTCGGGACGAACTCGAAGTCGGTCGCGGTGGTGTCGATCAGGGTCAGCACGTCGCGATGAGTGATCTGCACGCCCTTGGGCTTGCCGGTGGAGCCGGACGTGTAGATCACGTACGCGCCGGAGTCGGGTCTGATGATCGGCGTCGGTGCGGGCAGACCTGTCCCCTCGCCCACCAGGTCATCGACATCGATGGCCGCCACCGCGCCGGGCAACGCCGCGAAGAGCTCGTGACCAACGGTCGCGGCGTCGGTGATGATCAGGTCGATGGCGGCGTCGGCGACGATGTAGGTCAGGCGTTGCACCGGGTTCGTCGTATCCAGCGGGAGATAGCCCGCACCCGCCTTGAGTACACCCAGAATGGCGACGGCGAGATCGACGGTGCGTGCCGTCGCGACACCGACGAGATCTCCCGCGACGACGCCGCGCTCGACCAGTGCCGCGGCGACCGCCGTCGACCTGGCGTCGAGTTCGCCGTAGTCGAGCGACTGTCCACCCGCGGTGACCGCGGGCCGCTCATGGTGTGCGCGTACGGATTCGGCGAACAGGTCGACGAGACTCAGGTCTGCGCGCGGCGTGTGCGTCACCGGCGCGGGAAGCGCGGCGAGCGCAGCCTTCTCCTCATCCGACAGCAGCACGACGTCGCCGACGGGCAGGCTCGGATCGGCGGTGCAGTCGTCGAGCATCCGAACGAACCGGTCGGCGATCGTGTCAACCGTCGAGGCGTCGAAAAGATCTGTGGCATAGACGATCTGCGCCATCCACGGCTCGCCGTCCGGAGCGTCGGCGATACCGAAGGTGAGGTCGACCTTGGCCGGGGTGTGCTGCGGCGCAATGGGCGAGATCTGCACTCCGGCAACATGTGTGGCGTTCACTTCTGACGCGAACTCCGGCAGCACCAACTGATGGAAGGTGAGCAGCACCTGGGTGAGGGGCGCGAACGCCTCCGATCGCACCGGGTCGAGACGATCGATCACCGCTTCGAACGGCACGTCGGCGTGCGCGAACGCATCGAGGTCGGTGATCCGAACCGACTCGAGCAGATCGGCGAACGAGTCGCCGGGGTCCACGTCGCTGCGGAGCACGAGCGTGTTGACGAACATGCCGACCAGCGCGTCGAGATCACGTTGTCCGCGACCGGCGATCGGGGTGCCCACCGTGACATCGGTCGTGGCGGCCAGTCGGGACAGGAGCGCAGCGAGGGTCGCATGTACGACCATGAACGGCGTCACAGCGTGCTCGCGTGCCACCGCCGATACACGGCCTGCGATGGCGGCCGGTATCGCGAACCCGACCTGCGCGCCCCGCTCGGACGCGACGAGGGGTCGCGGGCGGTCGGTCGGCAGTTCCAGCACATCCGGTACGCCTGCCAGCGCGTCCTCCCAATAGGACAGTTGACGCGCGACCACCGATGTCGGGTCGTCGGGCCGCCCGAGGACCTCGTGCTGCCAGATCGCCACATCGGCGAACTGCACCGGCATCGGCGCGAAGTGCGGTACCGCACCGGTCGCGCGCGCCGCGTACGCCGCCATCATGTCGCTGACCAACGGGCCCATCGATTCGCCGTCGGCGGCGATGTGATGAGCCACCAGCGCGAACACGTACTCGTCCTGCGCGGACTGCCAGACACGGCACCGCAACGGCTCCTCGACACTGACGTCGAAGCCGTCGGTCACCGCGGCCTCGAGCTTCGCCGCGGAGTCGACGACGCCCCAATCGAGCCGATCAGACACGGTGTCGACGGCACCGACCATCTGCACGGGAACACCGTCGACCGCGGGGAACACCGTCCGTAGCACCTCGTGTCGCTCGACGACGTCGACGACGGCTGCCCGTAGCGCGGCCACGTCGACGTCGCCACTGAGCCGAAGCAGCACCGGGACGTTGTAGGTACTCAACGTGGGATCGAACTGGTTGATGACCCACATCCTGGCCTGCGCGAACGACAGCGGGATGCTTGCCGGGCGGGGAACGACCGGCACGACCGGGGCGAGGCCCGGTTCCCGTTGCGCGGCAAGCGCGGCGAGACCGCGCACGGTTGGCTGCTCGAACACGTCGCGCACGGTGATGTCGGCGTCGAAGAGTTCGGAGATCCGCGCAGCAACGCGAGTGGCCGACAACGAGTTGCCGCCGAGGTCGAAGTAGCTCTCCGTGACGCCGATGGTCTCGCTACCGAGCACCTCGGCGTAGACGGCGGCGACACGCTCCTCCGCGTCGGTCGCCGGCGCGACGCTGCTGTGCTGCTGTGCCTCTTCGGCAGGCGCAGGCAGCGCGGCGACGTCGATCTTGCCTCCGGGCGTGTGCGGTAGTGCATCGAGCACGGTCAGACTCGCGGGAACCATGTGCGACGGAAGCCGCGTGGCGATGTGGTCGCGGATGGCCGCGACATCGACGTCAGGTGATGCCACCGCGTACGCTGCCAACGCGCTCGCGACAGCTCCCCCGACACCGATGACCACCGCGGCGTCGACGTCGGGGTGGGAGGTGAGTGCCGCCTCGATCTCACCGAGTTCGATCCTCAGCCCGCGCAACTTGACCTGTGTGTCGATGCGGCCGGCGTACTCCAATTCGCCTGTGGCGGTGACCCTGACGAGATCACCCGTCGCATACAGACGCGCGCCCGGTGTCGAGCTGAACGGATTCGCGACGAAGGCCTTCGCGGTCAGTCCGGGACGTCCGAGGTAACCGCGCGCGAGCGAGTCGTCGGCGCTGAGATACAGCGCCCCCGTCACGCCCTGCGGCACGCGGTGCAGTCGCGAATCGAGAACATACGCGGCGAACCCGCGAATCGGGCGTCCGATGGTCACCGGCAGCCCTCGCTCGACCACGGCCGCGGTTGCCCACACCGTCATCTCCGAAGGCCCGTAGAGGTTGAGCGTCCGGAGATCGGGATGAGCCGACGCCCACCTGTCGATGAGTTCGGGTGGGCACGCCTCGCCCGCCGATGCGAGATTCCTCAGGCTCGCACCGAAATGCGGGTCGACGGTGGCGAGCACCGTCGGAGTGATGATCGCGTCGGTGACACCGCCGCGCTCGAGGACACGGCCGAGTGCGTCCGACGCGTACTCATCGGCGCTTGCGATCACCAGTGTGTGGCCGAGGCCGATGCCCCAGAGCATTTCGAGTACAGAGGCGTCAAAGCTCGGCGATGCGACGTGCAGCACCCGGACGTCGGATGCCGTTGCCGAGGTCCCGGAGATCTCCGCGAGTGCGTCGACGAGATTGGCGATGCCGCGCTGGGCGACGCCGACCGCCTTGGGGCGACCGGTCGACCCGGAGGTGTAGATGAGGTATGCGAGATCGTCGAGTCTCACCGGCGCACGGCGCTCGTCGTTCGTGACGGGATCGTCTGCGACCCCGGGTGCGATCAGGGCGTCGATATCCATCCAGGTGCACGGCGACTCTCCGAAGCCGGGAATCGTATCGCGATCGCTGATCCCACGGGTTGCACCGCAATCGGCCAGCATGAAGGCGATGCGGTCCTCAGGATACGACGGCGCGATGGGCACGTACGCTGCCCCGGTTCGGAGCACACCGAAGACGGCGACAACTGAGTTGATCGAGCGGTTCATGCCGACGGCGATCACGTCGCCGGGTCCGACACCCGCGGCTATCAGCCTGCGGGCCACTCGATTGACCGCCTTCTCGAATTCGTCGTAGGTGAACTGCTGGTCATCACAGATCAGCGCGGGACGGTCCATATCGATGACGCGGTCGTCGAGGATGTCGACGAGTACACGCGGCGTCGAGACACCGCCATCGGCGGCAACACCATTGGTGCCCAACGAGTTCCGACTCCGCACCCCGAGTGACATCACCGTGTCGTCATCGACCGCGAAGTCGATGTCACCGACGGCGATCCGGGGGTTTGCCACCATCGCTTCCAGCACCGTCAGCCAGCGATCGGCGAAACCGCGCACCGTCGATTCGTCGAATAGTGCACTGGCATAGATGAATTCGGCAGTCATGGGAGAGTCGGCACGTCGGTCTGCCACGCCGACCGTGAGGTCGAACTTGGCTGTTGGCGCAGCGATGTCCAGCGGTTCGGCGACGAGTCCCGCCGCTTCTATCTCGGCCCGCGGATCGACGTCGCCCGACACATGGGTGAAGGCGATCTGCACGAGCGGCTCGAATGCGGTGGAACGCGCGGGCGACAACTCGTCGATGAGATCTTCGAAGTTCACGTCGGCATGCGCAAAAGCATCGATATCGGTGGTGCGCACCGACGCGAGGAAATCCTCGACGGTCAGCCCCGGATCGACCTCGGTGCGTAGCACCAACGTGTTGACGAACATCCCGACGAGATCGGCGAGGGCGGAGTCGGTGCGGCCCGTGATCGGGGTTCCGATGACGACGTCGTCGGTGGCGGCCTCGCGCGACACCATGATCGCCAGCGCCGCATGGAGGACCATGAAGCCGGTGATCTCGTGTTCCCGGGCGAAGGCCTCGATACGGGTTGCCAACGCGTCGTCGACGGTCAGCGAGACCACACCTGCGTCGCTGTCGCGCACCGATGGCCGCTGCCGATCACGCGGCAGGTCTGTGACGATCGGGAGTGCCGCGAGTTTCGTTCGCCAGTAGTCCATCTGGCTACCGATCGGGCTCGACGGATCGTGCACGCTGCCGAGGGCAGCCTGCTGCCAGAGCGCATAGTCGGCGTACTGCACGGACAGCGGGGCCTGCGCGGGCACGGCCTCGCTGGTGCGGTGAAGGTAGGCGGCGAGAAGATCGCCGACGAGTACCGGAACCGATCCCCCGTCGAACGCGATGTGATGCACCGTGAGTGCCAGTTCGTGCTCACCGTCGGAGACCCGCAGTACCCGACCCCGGATCGGGAGTTCACGCGTGACATCGAATCCCGTTGTGGCAGAAGCGATCAGCTCATCACGATGAGAGGCGATACCCCAATCCACCTCGTCGCGTGCCTGCGCGGCGACGACGATGTGCTGCACGGGGCCGTCACCGGCATCCGGGTAGATCGTACGCAGCACCTCGTGACGTTCCATGACGTCGCCGACTGCCGCCAAGAGAGCGTCGAGGTCGAGACTTCCCTTGAGGCGCAACACAAGTGGAATGTTGTAAGACGCCGACGTCGGGTCGAATCGGTTGATGAACCACATGCGCGACTGCGCCGCGGACAGGGGTACCCGCGCCGGTCGTGCCACCGCTGTCACGCGGGGCAGCACCTGGTCGCGACCTTCGATCGCTGCGGCGAGTTCTTCGACGGTGGGCGCATCAAACACATCACGCACCGACACCGACACCCCGAACACATCAGCCACCCCA
>NZ_LZMO01000142.1:0-1559 GCF_001665715.1 Gordonia sp. 852002-10350_SCH5691597 | reverse complement strand
CGGCTCGGTGAGGCGATCAGCGCGTGGGCCGGGAAACGTGGTGAGTTCGACGACGCCGGCCCGTCGAGTGTCTGCCGGAGCATGCAGAGTTGCGGGCCACGTCTGGTGTGCGTCGCCGACGATCAGCTCGTCGCCCTGCGCCAGGGGAGCGGGTCCGGTTCCGGAGAGTGTGTCGGTCGACCGCGATCCGAGCGACGGCTCGACGTCGAATCCGCCTCGCGCGGCAACGTAGTTGCGGCATCCCCAGTGCGGCGTGCCGACCTCGACACTCGCGCCGGCGCGGGCCACGACAGCCGAATTGATCCCGACGGCAACACCGTTGACCGAGACCGAAGTGTCGGCTCCCGTGACGGCCACGAGTGTGTCTGTGTCACAACGGAACACGAGGCCACCGAGTGTGGTTTCGATCGTTGCGGCATCCTCGGAGTTGCCGACGAGGCGGTTGGCAAGTGTCATCGCGACTCGATCTGCGGCACCCGATCTCGGCACTCCGAGGTGTTGGTAGCCGGGCCGTCCGAGATCCTGGATCGTCGCCAACGGCCCGGTGGCGATCACCGCGACGCGAGTCACCGGTTCTCCGTGTCGTCGTCAGGTCGGGCGGCAAGGTCTCGGGGGACGCCGGCGTCGACGAATCGGACGCGGGTACCGGGTGCGAGCATGGCCGGCGGGTCGTCGTGTTCGTTCCAGAGGCTGATTCTGGTGCGCCCCAGCAGGTTCCAGCCTCCGGGGCTGTCACGTGGATACACCGCGCTGTATCCGGCGGCGATCGCCACCGACCCGGTCGGCACTCGGGTACGGGCGTGTGGCCGTCGGGGGAGGTTCAGCAGTCCGGCGAGGTCGGTGTCGGCGGCGTCGAAAGCGGGTACCAGATAGCCGAAACCCGGTGCGAAACCCATGAACTGGACGATCCACTCAGTGCCCCGATGCGCCGCGATCACCGCCTCGACACTCATGCCGAGTGCGCTGGCGACGTCGTCGAGGTCGTCGCCGTCGTAGTGAACCGGTATCTCCACGGGTTGCTGCGTCGACTCCGCAACGTCGATTCCGGCGGTCCCGAACCGCAGCGCGCGATGAATGCCGAGGACATCCACACCGCCACCTGTCTTGCCCTGCACCAGAATTGACGACGCACTCGGCACCACGTCCTCGGTGGCCACGAGACGACCGTCGGCAATCGCGGCCCGCAATGCGGTCGCCGATGTGAGCACCGCGTGTGCCGGGTCGTCGGAGTCGGCGAAGTCGAGAAGCACCGCATCGGGGCCGGCGGGTAACTCCTGCATACCGATCGAATCTACCGTCGACGGCCTCGTCCGGATGGCACACTGGGCGCGTGACACGCATGGGAGCGGATCGGTGAGAGAGATCGTCGTCTGCGGTGAGGCGCTCGTCGACGTGGTGTCCACGACGGCTCCTGGCCCCGATCCGTCGCACCTGCCACCGTTGCAGCCGGCACTCGGCGGCGGACCGTTCAACGTCGCGATCACCCTCGGCAGGCTCGGTAGTGCCGTCTCGTTCTGCTCCGCGGTCTCCACTGACACCTACGGCGACGCCATCGTGGC
>NZ_LZMO01000141.1:0-11076 GCF_001665715.1 Gordonia sp. 852002-10350_SCH5691597 | reverse complement strand
GTCATTTCTGGTGCTTCCCGGCGAGCCGACCTGGCCTTTTGCCGCCGGGCGCCTCTGAAAATGACTGAAAACGGGAGAGCTCGGAACGTGAGAGCCCGAAACGGGACAGCTCAGCCGGCATGGCGCGGAGCCGGCGCGGCGTGTCGTACTTCTGTCGGAAGAATCGGTGTCGGGGGTCGCCGAGTAGTTCACAAAGATTCGACTCGCTAAGCAATCGGGAGTACAACTTGTATCTATGTTGGATCTGAGCGCGACATCGGCGGCCGACCGCGTGTACGAGGCGGTCAAGGAACTCATCCTGACAAACGCCATCGCCGGTGGCGAGCTGATCAGCGAGGGCGAGGTGGCTCAGCGCTGCGAGGTCAGTCGCACTCCGGTGCGTGAGGCGTTCCTTCGGCTGCAGGCAGAAGGCTGGATGCGGCTGTACCCGAAACGTGGCGCGCTGGTGCTGCCGGTGACCGACACCGAGGCCCGCGACGTTGTCGATGCCCGGATCCTCATCGAATCACACGCGGTACGCGGACTCGTCGCTCGCGGTCTGCCCACTGGCGACCTGGTGGCGGACCTGCGCCGCAACCTGGCCGCGCACGCGAAGGTGGAGCCCGACGACATCGCCGACTTCGCCCGTGTTGACGCCCAGTTCCACCAGTGCATCGTCTCGGCCGGAGCCAACGGCGTGCTCGCCGACTTCTACCTCGGTCTCGCGGAACGTCAACGACGCATGACCACTGCGAGCGTGCACCGAGAGCCGACCGTCACACCCCGGATCATCGCCGAGCACACCGCGCTCGTCGACGCCATCGAACGCGCAGACGCCGACAGATTCACATCGCTACTCGTCGACCATGTCGCGGGTGTTCATCGCATCGAGGATGTCTACGCCGTCCACGCCACCGACACGACCGACGCGCGCACCACCCACGCGATCTACGCCGACGCGCGCGGCACCCAAGCAGAGGAAGGACAACGGTGACGACCACCGCAGACAACGCCACCCCCACAGTGACCGGTCCGACGGTTCGTCGCACCGCGTGGATCGCGGTGGCACTTGCCGTCTTCGCATCTGCCTGGGGCGGAAACGAATTCACGCCGCTGCTTGTGATGTACCGCGAAACGGGCAACTTCGGGGCCGTCGCTGTCGATGCGTTGCTGTTCCTCTATGTCGTGGGCATCGTGCCGTCGCTGTTGATCGGCGGTCCGCTGTCGGATCGGTACGGGCGCCGTCCGCTGATGTTGCCCGCGCCGGTGTTTGCGGCGGTGGGCTCGCTGCTCCTCGCACTCGGCGCGAATTCCATTGTGCTGCTGTCGATCGGTCGAGTGTTCAGCGGAATTGCGCTGGGACTGTCGATGGCGGTCGGTGGCAGTTGGATCACGGAGTTGTCGGTGCGTGGCGGCGCCGGAGCGGCATCCGGTGCCCGACGCGCCGCGATGAGCCTCACCGCCGGATTCGGCATTGGTGCGGGCGTGGCCGGTGCGCTGGCTCAGTGGGCGCCGTGGCCGCACGTGCTCGCCTACGTGGTGAACATCTCGCTCGCGGCTATCGCCTTGGTGCTCCTGCTCGTCCGCGCGCCCGAAACACGTTCGCCCAGTGGCACTCCCGGACGACTGGTCGACGACCTGAAGATTCCGTCGGCGGCGCACCGGCGGTTCCTGTTCGTGGTGCTGCCGGTTGCTCCCTGGGTGTTCGGTGCATGTGCGTCGGCGTACGCGATCATCCCTGCGCTGATGTCGGCGCGCACCGCCGGAGCGCCGATCGCATTCGCCGCGCTGTGCTGTGTGCTCGGACTCGCGGCGGGTTTCGGTATCCAGTCGCTGGGACGTCGCATCGACAACCCCGACGGTGTGCGCGGCGTCGCCGCTGCACTCACGGTGCTGGCAATCGGAATGGCGTTGGCGGCGTTGGCCGCTCACATGTTGACGATCTGGATGTCGCTGATCGCCGCGACGGTGCTCGGCTGCGGCTACGGCATGGCGATGATCGCAGGTCTACTCGAGGTGCAACGGATCGCGGCCCGCAGCGGCCGCAACGACCTCGCCGGCCTCACCGCGGTGTTCTACAGCGTCACCTACCTGGGGTTCGCGATTCCGGCTGTGCTGGCGTTGATCACCGAGTTCTGGCACGCGGTCACCTACACCCACATGTTCATCTTCGGGATCGTCGCGGCGCTGCTGTGTCTCGCCATCGCGCTGTATGGGCATCGTCGGCACGCTGTGGCCGCCTGACCGACGTCAGGCCTCCCGCTCGGAACTCCTGGTGAACATCTGGTGCAGCAGTTCCAGTTCGGCGGTAGAAGCCGTGGTGAGTACGTTGGGCGCGGGATCGTCGACGTCCCAGACGGTTTGGAGAACCTCGCGCCCGGAGTCGGTGAGGTGGACTTCTTTTCGACGACGATCACTCGACGACGGTTGGCGCACCACATAGCCGGCGGACTCGAGGTCGGACACCGCGACCGACGCCGCGGGAGCATCGATGGTGGCGGCGTGAGCGATCTCGGTGATCGTCAGCGGGCCGTTGCGCAACCGCTTCAGCACCCGGATCCTGCTGAACGGCAACCCTGTTTCTGCTACCACCGTGCGTCGCCACGCGTCGCGTGAATCTGTCACGAACGAGGTCAGCTCACGCCAGACCTGCGCGACCAGTTCGTCGTGTCGCCCGCCAGGCTCGTCGCGTGACGCAGGCTCGTGCGACACAGTGCCGTGCTCGTGGGCCGCTCCGGGTTCAGGCATGGGACATCTCCGGTTCGATCAGCCGCTCCGAGACGGTCCGCGCGGTGCGCAGCGCCCAGGGTGTCGTGGACACGACGCCGAGGACGAGAATTGCTGCGCTGAAGGCGATCACGATCCACCACATGGCGGTCATCGCCGTCGAGAAGTCGACGGCGGTGTGTGCCGCGGCCAAGCCGGTGACACTACCCGCAAGGGCCACACCGAGACTCACGCCGATCTGACGGCTCGTCGACGCCACGGCGCTGGCAGCTCCCGCTCGATGTCGGGGCATGCCTGCGACCGCGGAGTTGGTGATGGGCGCGTTGATCATCCCGAAGCCGAGTCCGAAAATGAAGAAGATCAAGGCCAGCAGGGGGATCGGGGTGGCGTCGTCGATGAAGAGCATCATCGACGAACTGATGAGGAGCGCGATCCCGGCGATCACGAGCGACGGTCGCGTGCCCCAGCGACCCACCGCGCGCCCGGAGAGTGGCGAGCAGATCAAGACCGCTACCGCGGGTGGAACGAGCATCGCGCCGGTGCCGACGGCGCTGAACCCGCGATCTTCCTGAAGATAGAGCGACATCAGGAACAGGAACCCACCCCAGTTGGCGAACGCGCAGATGGCGATGACGGTTGCCGATGCGAACGGCACGCTGCCGAAGAATCGGAGGTCGATGAACGGGTCGTCGTGGCGTCGTTCCCACAGCAGAAATCCGACGAAAGCGATTGCTGCGACGACGAATACGACGATGGTGCGTGGAGATCCCCACCCGTGGCCAGGTCCCTCGATGAGGCCGTAGACAGCGCCGCCGAGGGCGATCATCGCCAATCCCTGTCCGACGGGATCGAGTGTGCGCATGATGGGCGAGCGTGATTCGGGGACCAGGATGGCGGTGAGCACGATCGCTACCAGGCAGATCGGCAGGTTGATCCAGAACACCGCTCGCCACCCGATCGTGTCGATGAGCACCCCGCCGACGATCGGTCCGGCAGCCATCGAGATCCCGACCACCGATCCCCACACACCGATCGCGCGGGCGCGCTCACGCGGGTCGACGAAGATCTGCGTGATGATCGACATCGCCACGGGGTTGAGCATCGAACCACCGACGGCCTGCAGGGCGCGTGCGGCGATGAGAACCCCGACGCTCGGCGCCAGGCTGCACGCCAGCGATCCGATCGCGAACGTGACCAGGCCGATCTGGAACAAGCGTTTGCGTCCGTATCGGTCGGCGGTGGCTCCCGACACCATCAACAGGCTGGCCAGCACCAGCGTGTAGATGTCGATGACCCACTGCAACGACGACACACTCGCGTTCAGATCCGTCCGGATCGCCGGCAGTGCGACGTTGACGATGGTGGCGTCCATCGACACGATCAGCAGGCTCATGCAGCAGGTGCCGAGAATCGCCATCTTCCTGCGCGGCGTCAGCTCGACGGAAGTAGTTGTGGACATACAAAGATTGTAGAACTACAAGTATCCGACGTCCAGGGGTGACGGACACATGGTCAACGGTGGCTGCGGGACGGCGCGGTAACCTGCACGAGGTCGACTGGTTGGTCGGTCCGGGATGAATCCGGTTCCGGCCGGGTGAGTGAGAGGACGGTTGTCAGTGCTTCTCGGGGCGTGGGTGAGTGTGGTGACCGTCGTCCTGCTCATTGTTCCCGGGGCGTGTGTCGGACGTCGGATGACGCTGAGTTGGCCCGTCGCGATCGCGGCAGGCGCGCCCATCACGTTCGCGATCGTGAGCGTGTCGACCGTGCTCTACGGCGCGATCGGCTTCGAATGGAACGTCATCACCGCGCTGGTCGCCGTGCTCGTCGCGTTTGCGCTGGCCTGGGTCTATTCCGCGCTGCTCGGCACGCGGGTGGGGCGTCGAATCGCTCCTGCACCCGCCGCGACGTCGACCTGGGAGGACGGTACGGTCGACGCTCCGCTGAGCCGGCGTGCGGCACTGGGTGGCGGCATCGGAATCGCACTCGGGGCGATCATCATCGCGATTACGTGCATCAGGCCCATCGCCAAGACGGCCTTCGCGGGCCTCGACAGCATTCCTCAGGTCTGGGATTCGCTCTGGCATGCGAGTTCGCTGCGCTGGATTCACGAGACCGGCGTCGGATCGTCGTTGCGCATGGGCGAGCTCATGAACTACGACACCCACGGCTTCAACTACTACCCGAATACGTGGCACGCGCTCGGTGCCCTGGAGCTCCCGCTGACCGGCGCGAACCCGGTCCAGCTGTACAACACGTATTCGCCCGCGACGTTGGCGGTCACGGTCACGCTGGGCGTCGCATCGCTCGCGTATTGGTTTGCGCGCCACCGCTTCGACACGTCGACGTCGGCGTTGATCGCGGGTGTGGCGGGCGCGGTGGCGGCACTCTTCCCGTCACTGCCGTATGTCGAGGTGCAGTTGACGTCGGTGCCGAATGCCGTGGGTGTGTCGATGGCGCCCATCGCCGCGGTGCTCACGATCAGTGCGGTGCGTGATCGACGTCGGGTGCTGCCCGCGGCCGTCGCGGTCTCCGGGGTGACGGCGACGCACCCGTCCGGCCTGATCCTGGTGGGTGTGATCGTCGGGGTGTGGTGGCTGTTCGAGGCGCTGCGTCGGCCCGTGCACAGCCGCGTCGGAGACTTCGTCACCCTGGTGATCGCCGGGTTGGCGACGGTGGTGCTGGTCTTCCCGGTGGTGCTGGGCACAATTCGCGTCGCCGATACCAACGAGCTGCCGTTCTTCGACTTCCGTGTCGACACGGTCGGTGTGCTCGAAGGGCTTTCGCAGGCGCTGTTCAACGGCACGGTGCCGCTGCAGACGCAGGACTATCCGGTGTGGGGTCTGGTGATCCTCGCCGTGCTCGGTGCGCTCGCGCTGCTGTGGTTGCGGTGCTGGGGCGGGCTGGTGACCTGGGCGATCTTCGTGTTGGTCACCGCCAATTCGGTTGTCTCGCTTGGCCCGCTGTCGGCGCCGCTCGGTGTGATCGGCGGCTACTTCTACAACTCGCCGCACCGGCTGACATTTGTGGTTGCACTGTTCTCCGCGGCTGCCGCGGGCGTCGCGTTGGGGCTCGCGGCGTTGACCGTGGCGCGGTGGGTGGCGCGGTCGGGGTCCGGTGATCGCGTTGCGACGCAGCGACGTTGGGCTGTTCCGGTGACATTCGCGCTCCTGCTGGTGGTCATCGCGGGCGCTGCGGTGTGGCGCTACCCGTCGAACGCCCAGATCGCGTCGAAGGAGCGGGGCGAAAAGCTCGTCGGCAGAGACGATCTCGCCGCATACCACTGGCTCGATCGTCAGCCCGACGCGCACGACGCGCTGATCCTGAACAACCTCGACCAGGGCACCGGGTGGCTGTACCCGGTGACCGGACTGACCCCGTTGTTCTCGTTCTATCGGGCAAACGAGTTCTCCGAGCGCCAGCGCGACTTATACTGGGGGACAGCGCAAATCGGTGCCGATCCGCACGTCGATCAGATCGTCCGCGCCATGAAGGTGCACTACGTCATCGACAGCCCGCCGAGCTACTGGCCCTTCCAGAACGGCGTTCCCGACCCTGAGCACGGCGTGCAGGGTGACCCGTTCCTGGCCCTGCGCGAACACGGCGCGCCGGGGCTGACCCCAGTGTTCCGGCAGGGCAACGTGACGGTGTATCGGGTCAACGAGAACGTGCTCACCGGGCCGCGCTGATCTGCCGGGGGCCATACCCTCAGGCGTCCGGGTAGCCCTCAGGGTTGTTCGACTGCCAGCGCCAGGTGTCGACGCACATGTCGTCGATTGTCTTGCCCGCGAACCAGTTCAGCTCTTTGTTCGCCCTCGTCGGGTCGGCGTACGACGCCGCGATGTCGCCGGCTCGACGCGGCGCGATCTCATACGGGATCGGCTTACCGCTGGCGCGCTCGAAGGCCTGTACCACCTGCAGTACCGAAACCCCTTGTCCGGTACCAAGATTCCACGTCGACATCGGTTCGGACCCTGCGCTGATTCGTTCCAGTGCCGCGACGTGCCCAGCGGCGAGGTCGTCGACGTGGATGTAGTCGCGCACTCCGGTGCCGTCGGGGGTGTCGTAGTCGTCGCCGAAGATCGAGAGCTTCTCCCGGCGCCCGACCGCGACCTGTGCGACGAAGGGCATCAGGTTGTTGGGGATGCCGCTAGGGTCCTCGCCGATCTGTCCGCTCGGGTGGGCCCCGACCGGGTTGAAGTAGCGCAGCGCGGCGATGCGCCAGGCGGGATCGCTCGCGGCGACGTCGCGCAGCACCTGCTCGATCATCACCTTGGTCCAGCCGTACGGATTGGTCGCCGACGTCGGGGAGTCCTCGGTCATCGGGAGCACCGGCTCTGCGCCGTAGACCGTGGCCGACGAGGAGAACACCAGCCGGTGCACGTCGTGGCGTCTCATTGCGCGCAGCAGAGAAAAGGTGCTGCCGAGGTTGTTCTCGTAGTACTCGAGGGGCTTGGCCACCGACTCGCCGACGGCCTTGAACCCCGCGAAGTGGATCACGGCGTCGATGTCCTCGTGGTCGAAGAACTTCTCCGTTTTGTCGACGTCGGTGAGGTCGAAGGAGTGGACCGGTATGTGGACGCCGGTCAGCGCCTCGAGTCGGCCGACGACCGTCGGCTTGGCGTTGCTGAAGTCATCGACGACGACGACGTCGTGTCCTGCTTCGACGAGTCGGATCACGGTGTGTGAGCCGATGTAGCCGGCCCCTCCACTGACGAGTACGCGCATGACGACCACGGTAAGGCGCTTCCCTGCCAGTTCTCCAGCGGGGACCTGTGTGGTGTACCCGAAGCGGATGTGCCGCTATCGTGCATGACACATCGGCAGGTACGTCGAGGTGCCTGCCGACGAGGATCCGGGGGAACCGATGACCAGCAGATCAGACGTCGAATTCACCTCGCAGGGCGTGACCTGCCGGGCATGGCTCTACCGGCCGGATGTGCCGGGCGCGCCGGTCATCGTGATGGCACACGGACTTGGCGGTGTGCGGACGATGCGGCTCGACGCCTTCGCCGAGCGCTTCGTCGAAGCGGGGTATGCGTGTCTTGTGTTCGATTACCGCCACTTTGGTGACAGTGACGGAGAACCGAGACAGCTGCTGTCGGTACGCCGACAGCTCGCCGACTACGACGCCGCGATCGAGTACGCGAAGTCGTTGGACGACGTCGACGCCGCACGCATAGTCGTATGGGGGTCATCATTCTCCGGGGGTCACGCGCTGACGCTTGCCGCGCGGCAGCCGGGTCTCGCGGCAGCGGTGTCGCAGTGCCCGTTCACCAGTGGCCCCGCATCGTTGCTGGCTCTGGACCCGATCTCGTCGGTGAAGGTCACCGGGCGCGCTGTTGCCGACATCGCGTCGAGTGCGTTGCACCGAGATCCGGTGCTGGTGGGGCTGGCCGGGCACGGACATGACGCTGCACTGATGACCGCCCCGGACGCCGAACCCGGGTATCTCTCACTGGTGCCCGACGGCGCGTCGTTCACCAACAGTGTGACGGCGCGCGCCGGCCTGGCCATCCCGTTCTACTCACCCGCACGGCACATGCGCCGCATCGGCGTTCCCACCTTCGTGGCGATCTGTGAGACCGACAGCGTCGCGCCGCCCGGCCCGACGATCCGGGCCGCACAGGGCAACCCGCACATCACGGCGAAGGTCTACCCATACGGTCACTTCGACATCTACGTCGGTGATGCCTTCGAGGACGTTGTCGCCGACGAGTTGGCGTTCTTGCGTGACGTCGTACCCGTCAGCCGATGATCGGCGACGGCGTCAGCGAATTCGACTGAGAGCCGGTCGTTCCCGTAGATGGGTCCGTACAGGGCGATCGGTCCGGGGCGGCGTTACCGAGTTCCCGTTCGATGTGGCGAGACCGCGGACACCCTCAGCGAGCGAGCGCGGCCGGCGCTCACGCCGGGCGGTCACCGATCTCGAGTCCCGCCAGCGACGAGGTGCCGTCGTAGATGACGCGACCCCATTCCCGTACGGTGCAGCGCAGGGTCCCGTCGAGGAATTCGTAATCGGAGTCTACGTTGCGCCGCTTGTGCGGTATCGGCACCGGCAGCACAGGCGGTTCTCCGACGCCGTGGCCGTCGAGTTCGATGGCGAATCGCACTGTGCGCGCGGTGATGTGCCAGTGCCAGGTGTTCCGGTCGAAGTGGTAGCTGGTCAGTGCGGGCGGGGAGATGCGCAGCACCCATAAGCCAATGCGCACGACCACTCCGGTGACTTCCTGCCTCACCGGGCCGAGTTCGAGTAGCCCACCGGAGAACGCGACGCACACGTCGTCGTCGCCGAAGTCATGCGCCTCGCCCCACCACCACCGCTGCGGGAATCCGGCACCCCAGTTGCGTTCGCAGTAGAGCCGGGCATCGTCGAACCGCCAGTCCACGCCGGGGCCGGTGACCGTTGCCGACGCCCGGCCACCAAGACAGTAGGCGTGCCAGTACTGGTTGAGGAACGGGATCGAAGAGAACACCCCGCCGCCGCCGAACGCCTTCGGCCAGGGTCGGGTGTTGTAGACACGCAGGTCGACGGTGACGTCGTCGATAGTCAGAGTGATGCCGTCTCGATGGGCATCGAGGTGATTCCCTTGTTCCTGCGCGCGGACGGAGAACCGGCGAGGATCGGCCACCGCCTCACCGATCGCCGCCTGGCGGACGACGGCGCCGGGCTCGAGCACGATGGCCGCCGTCGACCAGTCCCCGGCGTCGTGGCGGTTGCAACTGCACAGTGCGACCACTGCGCGGCCGGTTGACCGGTCGGTCAGCCGCCAGAACCAGCCTTCCATCTCGGTGCCGTGGGACGGTAAGGGGTCGCCGTATGGGACATCGGCACCGGTGCGGCGATAGAGCGCCACGAGTTCGCGGCGCGGCCAGTCGAGGGGGCGCATACCCGATTGTGGCATCGGAACAGCAACACTGGCAGCGAGTGACTCCTCTCGGCGATCGCGGCAGTTGCGCTACCGGGAGATGCCGGGCGAGAACTGCACGCGAGTCGCGCGTGACGCGCGCGGGGTCATTTCGTGCAGACCCGCGTCGCGACGGCACCGCCGGCGAGCGTCCCGATCGGCCCGACGGTCGGCGGCGAGAGGCACTGCATCTCGCCGCCGAGGGTCGGGGTCAGGGTGCGCGGGTCGAATTGGAATGTCCAACGAAGGTGGAGATCCGTCGACGGGCGTCGACCCGGGTACATTCCGAACGCTTCAGGGAGCGTCGAACCGGGTCCGCGCCCGACGAAGGCATACCGACGAGCGCCGGGTGTGCCCTGGTTCGCGTTGTGGAGTTTTCGCAGCACCGTGAAGTAGTACGGGGCGCTGAACGGGCTGTCTTGTCGGTAGACGCCGGCGAACTCGTAGACTTGGACGCCCGCGGCGAACAGCGCCTGGTAGGGCAGATTGGCCACGTCGTCGACGATGGATACATCTGTTGGCTCGGCGTCGGCGTGGGCGCCTCCGGTGAACGCCACGCCGCCGACCACTGCCGCCGCCGCGACCAGCGCGGTGGCGACTCGGGTCCGCAGTTGTCGAGAGCCGGTACCGCGGGCCGAACCCATGCTGACCTCCGATGGTCGACGCCCCGACAGACCTCCCTCTTGCTCCAGAGTGTCGACGGTCGACGAATGTGTCATCCCTCGCGACTCAATGAAACGAACCTGTTATCGGCGTCAAGGGTCTAGTCGACCATCGGCGACCGTTCGGTCACAGCGGCTCAGCCGCCGCAACGGTTACCGAGAATCGCAGCGCCGCCGGTCAGCGGTCCGATGGGCCCGGAGACGAACTTCGGGCAGGGGAGTGGACGTGGGTTGTAGTCGAGTGGCTGCAGCGTGCGGGGGTCGACGCGGAAGTAGAAGTTGCCGAGATTGTGCGGCTCGGGGCGCAGTCGCGAGTAGAGGGCGAATACCTCTGGCAGTTGCGTCCCGGGACCGAGTCCGACGAATCCGTATCGCAGGCTCCCGGGCGTGCCCTCGCGCGGGTTGTGCACCTTCCGTAGCACGGTGTAGTAGTACCGCGGGGTGATCCCGAGCGAATCGGATTTACCGCGAACCGTCGTCGCATACTCGTACACCTGCACGCCCGCACTGAAGAGCGCCTGGTAGGTCAGATCGCCGAGTTGGTCGACCTGGTGAATGCCGGGTTGTGTCGGCGCGGCGTGCGCGCTGGGTGCTGTTGCTACTGCCGCGCCGCTGGCGATTGTTGCCGCGGCGAGTGCGGCTACGACACCGCGACGAATACGTGAAGCTGTGACCATGAGAATCTCCGATGCCGTGTGTGCTGGACGAACCTCTGTACTGGAAGAGTCGTCGCGGCGTCGAAAATCGTTAGCCGGCGTAATTCAATGAGACGACGAGCCGGTGCGGAAGGTAGTTGTGCACAG
>NZ_LZMO01000140.1:0-10521 GCF_001665715.1 Gordonia sp. 852002-10350_SCH5691597 | reverse complement strand
GGTGACCGCGAGCGTGCGGATCTCGTCGTCCGCGGTCGGCACGGGGACTCGCTGCTCGAGCTCGGTGGAGGTGATCTCGTTGGTCTGCTTGATGATACGCGAGACAGGCCGAAGCGACCGACCGACGAGCAGGTAGACCGCACCTGCTCCGAGTGCCACGATGATCGGCAGTTCGATCGCCATGAGCGTCGCGGTCGTCCACTCACTGCTCCTGATGCCGGTTGCCTTGTCGAGCGCGAGGATCGTGTACTCGCGGCCGTCGTGATAGGCAGTGCTCACCGACGCGCAGAACTCGTCGCCGTACCCGGGAACTCTGACGTTGTCGGCGTAGCGTGCCGTCGATTCGTCGGGAGTGGAGTGGCTCGCCAACCGAATCGGCGAGCGAGGAGCTCCGGGCGACGCAGCCACCACCACTCCCCTGTCGTCGACGACCTGTGTGATGTCGATACCCGCGCCGGGAGTGAGATCGTCGGGATCCACTGCCGACACGCCACCACGGTTGACCGCGGTAGCGATCTGATACGCCTGCCGACCCGTCGCGCGGTACATCTGCGCCGTGTTCTCTCGATGCAGCATCAACAACATGACTCCCCCGCTGAGAGCCAGTGCGGCGACGAGTATGACCGCTGAAACGATCGTCAGCTGCGCGCGGACACCGAAACCACTGATTCGCTTGCGAAGACGTCTGGTTACGGTCACGAACTCATCCAATGCGCGTTCGACCACCGATCGGGTCGCTGGTAGGTCGTGGACGTCAGTGTATTGCGTCCTCGCCAGAATCGACAGGAGCCGGTTTCAGCCAACCTTCAGGTACCCGAGGGCACGCTGGCACCATGACCGGTCGTCAGAATGTCGCGGAGCACGTCCTCGTGAGTGCCCAACAGCGCGGAGTCACCCACGTTTTCGGCGTGCACGGCGCGAACATCGAGGACATGTACGACGCCGCGGCACGACTCGGCATGCCCACGGTGGTCGCCAAGCACGAGTTCGCCGCGGGAGCGATGGCAGACGGGGTGGCGCGGATGACCGACTCGCCGTCGATGGTCATCACCACCTCGGGTGGCGGTTCGATGAATGTCGTTCCGGCACTGGCCGAATCGTACGACAGCAGGGTTCCGGTGCTTGCCGTGATCGGCGTCGCACCGACAGCGCTCACCGCCCGGGGCGCGTTCCAGGACATGCTCGACGCGCCCGACACCATCGACCTGATGGGCGTGCTGCGATCGGTGACCGGCCACGCCGAACTCGTCACGCACACAACCGAGCTCGGGCCCGCGCTCAAATCGGCGTTCGACACCCTTGATCGGGAATTGCCCGCCGCCCTGGTGATCCCCAAAGACGTGCAGTCGCAGTCGATGTGGGAGAGCACAAATCAGCCACCCCCCTCGTCGGGCACAGACAGCGGACGTATCGACAGCGGACGTATCGACACGGACGAACTGACCATGCTCGCGCGACAACTCGCTGACGCTGTCGCAGACGGTGCACGCATCTGTCTCTGGCTGGGCGACGAGGCATCACGGGCACGCGTGGGAAACACAGTGCAACGGTTGGCTTCTCGGTTGGGTGCGACGATCGTTGCGTCGCCCGGCGGAGCGGATACCACCGACACCCGCTCGGGACACGCGGGCATCACCGGCGTCATGGGGCATCCGTCTGCGCGCGAAGCACTCACGTCGGCGTCGATCTGTGTCAGTATCGGCTGCCGCATGACAGCCACCGATCGCGGAGGTCTCGATCCGGCGCTCGATGACCTCGAGATCGTGCACATCGGGCGCCACAGCGCACGCCCGACCCGTGGCACGTCGATCGTCGGTTCGCTGCCGAATACGCTGTCGTACCTCGACGCCGAACTGGAACGACTGGGAGTCGACGAGCAGAGTGTGCCCACTGTCGGGATCGAATACCTCGACACCCCAACGGTTCCCGAGTCTCGGCTTCCCCACCTGCGAGAGATCATGGATACGATCGCCGACGCCCTTCCCGAGAGTGCGATCCTGTTTGCCGACGCAGGCAACGTCGGCGCGGCCGCGATCCACTACCTCACGCCGGTCACCGACGGACGGTTCACAGTCGCTCTCGGTATGGGCGGTATGGGTTACGCGATCGCGGCAGGGATCGGTGCGGCGATCGGACCGGCAGCGGACGGGAGGACGGTGATCGTCGCGGGCGACGGCGCTTTCTTCATGCACGGCATGGAGTTTCACACCGCCGTCGAGTATGACGCGCCGGTCACTCTTGTCATCCTCAACAATGACGCGCACGGCATGTGCGTCACACGGGAGAGCCTGTACTTCCCCGACACTCCGAGCGTGAACCGATTCAGACCAACCGACATCGCACGCGGCATGGCCGCCATGTTCTCCAACGTCGAGGTCCGCCATCCCGGCGACCTGCATGAACTGAGAGCCGACGCTGCCGAACTCTTCTCCGCCACAGGGCCGAACGCACTCGTCGTCGACTGCGATCCGGACGAAATACCACCGTTCCTACCGTTTCTGCAGAAAGGACTCCGATGACCATCGAGACCACACCGCTGGCCGACCTCGGCCGGCAAGCCGCCGAGCTCGACGGGTTGACCCGCATCGAGACACACCCACGACAGACCGCCACACCGATCATTCTCGACATGCTGCGATCGGTCTATCCGCACGACCAGATCTACGGCGACTTCTGTCCGGTGCAGGGATACGTCGACGCACCGCCTCGCGAACTCTACGAATGGCTCTCCGACACAAGGTCTCTCGAGGAGTGGACCTACAGTCTCCGCGGATTCACACCGACCGACGAGCCGGGGCTGTGGCTTGCGTCGGACAGACTCGGCGACGCCACCGACATCTACACGCGGACGGTCGCCAACCCCGACGCGATGACCGTCGACTATCACTGCGCGTGGGATCAGGGCAAACACCTGTGGATGATCTACCTGATGCGCGTGGTCGACGCACAGGTCGTGCTCAATAAGCCGGGGTCGGTGGTGCTGTGGACCAATTGCCGACATCCGTTCTATGAGCGAAATCCGTACCCGGAAACGGCACCGGCCGACCGGCCGGTCTGGGTCGGCGACTTCTGGGACATGTTCGCCGCAGGACACCAGCTCGAACTGAACAATCTCACCGCGATCGCCGAGTATCGGCACGCCAACAATCTGCCCCTCACCCCCGATTGGATGCGCTCATGAACAACCCGACTGCACCCGCCGTCGTCCTCGCCGACGTCGCGGGATATCTCCCCGAGAATCGCGTTCCGGCATCCTATTTCAGCCAGTTCGCCGAGAACGACGACCTCGCCGACAACATCATGTTCTCGGCGCCCGCGTTCCGGCACCACGCAGCGGAAGGCGAGACGTCGGCCGATATGATGCTCTCTGCCGCAAGAACTCTCACGGAGAGGCACGGCGACGACTACCTCGATGACGTCACGGTTGTCCTGACGCACAGCCAACTTCCCGAGGTACCGGTCCGCGGATGCGGTGGCGAACTCGCCGACCGTCTCGGTCTGCGACCCACCACGGTTCTCGACGTCCACAACGGCGGCTGCACCGCATTCATCCACATGATCGATCTCGCTGCCGCGCTGCTCGCGGCGGCGGGCGGCGGCAAGGCGTTGCTGGGATTGGCGCAGAACAGCGCATCACAGATCTTCACGCAGGAGCAGGTTCGCGGCAAGGCACAGGCCGCGATCCCCGGTGACGGCGCGGCAGCCGCCGTGGTGAGCCTCGACGATCCGGCAGGCTCCCCCGTCCTCGGACTGGTCACCCACTCGTACGGCGAGTACTCGGCCGACATGACATCGGTCGCAGAACCCGACCGTCGATACTGGGAAGCAGGTACCGGGGAGATCCACATCGGCTTCACCGAAGCGAAGATCACCAAGGTTCTCGCGCGCGGCAATCGCATGGTCCCCGCCGCTGCCATCGAAGTGGCCGACTCCATCGACATTCGGCCGTCCGAGCTCGATTGGTTCATCACCAACCAGCCGAACCGCATCTTTCTACGCAACTGGCGCGAGGCGCTCGAACTCCCCGCCGAGCGACACCCGGACACCTTCGACGAGTGCGGAAACCTGTTCGGCGTCGGACTCCCGATCACCCTCGACACCGCGGTGTCCGACGGGCGCATCCAGCCCGGTGACGTCGTCATGATGTCGGCGTTCGCCCACGCGGGAGATTTCGCCGGAGCGGCAGCGATTCGTTGGTCGGATCGTCACTAGTGCTCGCCGACAACATGATTCGACTCAATCTCAACGAATCCGCGTATCCGCCATTGCCTGCGGTCGCCGAGGTGCTCCATGAACAGGTGCTGTCGGCGCACCGCTACCCGGAGTTCACACCGCACGGTTCCCGTCGTGTCATCGCACACCATCTGGGCGTGTCCGACGATATGGTCACCGTCGGCGCTGGAGCAACCGGAGTCATCTTCCAGGCACTGCAGGCAGCTCTCGACCACCACGGGGGCGTCGTGCCCGAGTTGGTGACCGCGACCCCGACATTCGACGGATTCCCCATCCTCGCGCAGTTGCTGCGCATGGACTTTCGCGGTGTGCCGCTCGATCGCTTCGGCGGCGTCGACCTCGACGCGCTGCGCACCTCCGTCACCGCGGCCACCGTCGCAGTGATCGTCTGCTCACCACACAACCCGACGGGTACGGTCGTCGACGAACGCGAACTACATGCGTTCCTGACGTCACTGCCAGACCACGTGACGGTCATTCTCGATCAGGCCTACATCGAGTTCAGCACTGCCGCACCAGATCTGCACCGGCTGGTCGCACTGCATCCCCGCCTGGTGGTCGTCCGAACCTTCAGCAAGGCACACGGTCTCGCGGCTCTGCGGGTTGGATATGGCGTCGGTGACGAGCGGCTCATGTCGGGCATCCGTCGCTTCGAGATTCCCTTCGCCGTGAGTGCGCCGGCCCAAGCCGCGGTGCCGGTGGCATTGGCCGCGACGACCGCGCTCGCGCACCGGGTCGAGGCGATGCGCGCCGCGCGTGATCGGCTCTCCGCGCAACTGCACGCGATAGGTGCGTCGACCATTGCGGGTGAGGGCAACTTCGTCTATCTGCCCGGCGCGGACGGAGTGGCGCTCGGCTCACTGCTCGGCACCTGCGGCGTTGCGGTCAAGACCGTTCCCGGTCACGGCGTCCGGATCACCGTCGGTGACGCGTTCAGCAACTCGCGTGTACTGGCCGCGTTGCGCGCGACGGCAGCCACTGCCTGAGCGAACCACTACCTCGAACTACCACCTGGGCGAGCAACTGCCTGGGCGTGTCAGCGTCCCGACGCGAAGATCTGCTCGAGCACGTCGGGGAGTTCGGTGAAGGGTCCGGGAAAGAACTGCTCGTTGATGAAGAAGGCGGGTGTGCCGTTGACGCCGCTGCGGAGTCCACTGTTGATCTGCCCCTGGATACGATCACCGAACTGCTGCGCACTCACCGCAGCCTCCGCTGCGGCGGCGTTCAGTCCGAGACTCGACGCCAACTCGCGGTAGAAGCCGTCGCCGATCTGATCCTGGTTCTCATACAGCGCGTCGTGCGCCTCCCAGAACTTGCCTTGGCTACCGGCGTATTCGGCGAACTCCGCGGCTGCAAGTGCCTCCGGGTGGATCTCGGGAATCGGGAAGTTACGAAAGACGAATCGCAGCGAGTCGGGGTAGGTGCGCTGGATCTGCTTGACGATCGGATAGGCCTGCCCGCAGTAGGAACACTGATAGTCGCCGTACTCGACGAGTGTGAGAGCGGCGTCGGACGGTCCTTGAATGTAGTCGTCGGATCCCACGGGTTGGGTCAGCGGCATGGTCGGCTCCTCACGCGTTCTTGTTCTTGAGGGCTTCGAGCGCGTCGAGAACCCCGTTCACACCCGGGTTGATGGCCATCGGCGACAGGTAGCTCCACGAGATGACACCGTCTGCGTCGACGACGAACAGCGCGCGCTTGGAGCATCCGGCCTGTTCGTCGTACGCGCCGTACTCCTTCGAGACCGCGCCCTTGGGGTTGTAGTCGGCAAGCAGGTCGTAGCCGAGCTTGCGCGACTCCTTGAACGCCTGATGGCTCCACGCGCTGTCGACCGAGATGCCGAGCAGCACCGCGCGGTACTCCTGCAGCAGAGGCAGCGACTGGTTGAACACGGCGAGTTCGTCGCCGCACACCTGACTCCAGTCGGCGGGATAGAAGACGAGGACAACAGGATTGCCCTTCAGTTCGGACAGGCTCAGCGATTGATCGGGCGTCGCCTTGAGGGTGAAATCGGGCGCGGTGGTACCGGCCTCGAGGATGCTGTCGGGTGCGGTGCTGGTATCGGCCATGCTCCGATCGTTGCACGCGGGAGGGGGTCACCGCACTGAAAGCCTGGCGACTTCTGCGTACCGACGTCTGCCGGTGGAGATGCGTCGCAAACCGCTGTCGCACCTATACGTAACAGTGACTTTCGAGGCGTACGGCGCCGGTCGCACTAAATTCGACAGCACTCAGTTCGACAGCACTCAGTTCGACCGGATCAGTTCACGCTCAGCTGTCGTCGTCGGCGGCGCGATTGTCGGCGGCGTGGTGTGCCCTGCCCTCAGGAAGCTTCCCGTGCGCGTCGTGCCCACCGACGACGCGAACTCGCCGTCGGCGAACACGGTCTGTCCACTCACGATGACGGCTCTGATCGCGTCGTCGTTTCGATTCACCATGCGCGGCATCTGGCCGAACTGTTCGATCGGCGCCTCACCGTACGCTTCGAGCTGCTCGTCGAGGTGTACGGGATCGATCACGACGAGGTCGGCGCGGTCTCCGACACGCAGGTGCCCCGCGTCGATGTCGTAGAAGTCGGCGACCTCACCGGTCAGTCGATGGATCGCGTATTCGGTACTCATGAACGGCTTTCCGGCCTGCTCGGCGTCGCGAACATGGCGGAGCAGGCGCAGTCCACTGTTGTAGAAGGCCATGTTGCGTAGGTGCGCGCCCGCGTCGGAGAAGCCCATCTGGACTGTTGGCCAAGCGGCGATCTTCTTGAGCATTTCCGGACGGTGATTCGAGATGGTTGTGCGCCAACGGATCTCACGTCCATGCTCGACGACGAGATCGAGGAAGGCGTCAACCGGATGGAGTCCGCCGCGATCGAGTCCGACCTGGCCGAACGACTTTCCGATGACCGACTCGTCGGGGCACGCGACGATGTCGGCGTCGAAGAAGTCGCGGTGCCACACCCTGATGCCGAACTTCTGCTCGTAGTCCTTGCGGAACCGGCGCCGGTACTCCTCATCTTGGATCAGCGCATCTCGTTCGATGTCGTCACGGAGATGCAATGCTGCTGCGCCGGAACCGAATTCCTCGAAGATCACCAGATCGATACCGTCCGCGTAAACCTCGAACGGCACCGGCAGATGCTGCCAGCGGAAGTCGCCGCCCAGCCGGTTGATGAGCGCGGTGGGCCGGTCCATCAGGATCAGCGCCTTCTCGTTCGACTTCACGTCCGCAGCGGACAGCAGTGACGTCTTGAGCACAGGGCGCCCGAAGCCGATCGACTGCACCATCTGCGACACCAGATTGAGCGGGTTCTGAATGTCGGGTCCCGACTGCAGCACGCGGCCACTGTGCCGCAGCATGCGCTTGAGTCGGCGCAGCTCTTTGGGTTTGGCGTACGTCGACGGCAGCGTTCGTGACCGACACGTCACGCCGTCGAGCTTGTCGAACTTGAGCTGCTGCGACGAGAGTCCGACGAATCCCTCGACGAGTGCGTCGCCGAGCATCTCCTCCATCCGCGCCTGCTCTGCGTGTGTGGGTCGTACATCCGATCGTGTGGCACGATCGAGACCCATCACCGACGTCCGAATGTCCGAATGTCCAATGAACGCAGCCAGGTTCGCCCCGAGCGGCAGACTCTCCAATCGCTCGACGTACTCCTTCGGCGACGACCAGTCCTTGTGCTCGTCCACCGCGGCGATGACGTGGTCGCGCGGGATCGCTTCGACGCGCCCGAAGAGGTCGCCCGCCTCCTCGCCGTTGACGTAGATCGTCGACAGCGAGCACGATCCGATGAATACCGTTGTCACTCCGTGGCGAAGCGACTCGGTCAGTTCCGGGGTGTCGAGAACCTCGACGTCGTAGTGCGTATGGATGTCGATCAGTCCCGGCGTCACCCATGCACCCTCGGCGTCGACGACCTGCGCGCCGTCGGTGTCGAGCGGCTCGGTACTGATCGCGGCCACACGACCGTCGCGAATACCGATGTCGCGGATCGCCGAGGGCGCCCCCGTGCCGTCGAACCACCGGCCACCTCGAACGACTGTGTCAAATGTGGACATGACCACTCCCTTCGCGGGCTCATCGTGGCACAGATCACAGTCGATGTAGACACTTTTCCGAAAATGTATAGTCCAGTCGATGACGATCGACGACATCGCTCCAGACCTACGACGCACCGCACGCTGGATTCCTCGCGGAATCGGATTGCGACACATGCCGCAAGCTGTCCTACGACTCGGCGGTGTGCCGCTGGCACGCCTGCGCGGCGTCCCGACGGTCGCGATCGCGCCGGGGATATCGATTCGCCTGCACCGTCCAACCGGAGCACAGAACACCGACACCGCAATGCTGTGGATCCACGGCGGTGGGTACGTGCTCGGTTCCGCCGGACAAGATGACATCTACTGCCGCGACCTCGCCGACGCCACCGGCATCACGGTGGCTGCCGTGAACTACAGGCTCGCACCGCAATTCTCCTATCCCACACCGCTCGAAGACTGCTACACCGCGCTCGCCTGGCTGGCCGAGCAGCCGTGGGTCGACAGCAATCGCATCGCAATCGGGGGTGCCAGCGCGGGCGGCGGCCTCACCGCGGCGCTCGCACTACTGGCGCGCGATCGTGGCGATATCCCGCTTGCCGCACAGATTCTCGTGTACCCGATGCTCGACGACCGGACCGCTGCGACGCCAACGGGACGTCGATACGTGCTCTGGTCCGAGAGTGACAATCAGCGGGGGTGGGATCTGTACCTCGGCGCTGCGGACAGGAAGCGGGCCGTACCCGCACGCCGCGCAGATCTCGACGGTCTGCCACCCGCGTGGCTCGGCGTCGGAACCTGCGATCTGTTCCACGACGAGACACTCGACTACGCTCGCCGACTCCGTGAGGCAGGCGTCGACTGCGATGTCGAGGTCGCCGACGGCGCCTTCCACGCGTTCGATCAGCTTGTGCCCAAAGCACCTACCACGCAACGATTCAACGAGTCACTGCGCTCGTTTCTGCGTAGGAAGCTCGCGTCCATGTGAGGTCAGCCGTCACCCTCCGACGCGTCGACTACCCCGAAGTCCTTGTGCGCCAATCCCGCAACCACACCACCGTCGACGACGAACTCTGCCCCCGTGGAGTAGCTCGACTCGTCAGAGGCAAGGTAGACAACGAGTTTCGACACCTCGGACGGCTCTGCTGCCCTGCCGAGTGCGGTCTGGAAGATGTCGTCGGGCACCCACTCCGTCATCGGCGTCTTGATCAAGCCCGGGTGTACCGAGTTGACCCGAATGCCGCTTGGACCCAACTCCAGCGCAGCCGACTTGGTGAGTCCACGCACACCGAACTTCGACGCCGTGTAGCCGTGAGTGGCAATCGTCCCCGCCAAACCCTCGATCGACGAGATGTTGACGATCGAACCGCGACCGGCCTCCTTCATCTGCGGCACAACAGATTTGATGCCGAGAAATACTCCGGTCAGGTTCACGTCGAGAATCGTGCGCCAGTCGTCGAGCGAATAGTCCTCGAACAGGCCGAAGTTCACGATCCCGGCGTTGTTCACCAAGACATCCAGGCGCCCGAAGGTCTCGACCGTCAGCGCGACAGCGGCGTCCCAGTCATCGGGCTCTGTGACGTCGAGATGGACGTAGCGCACCGCGTCGCCCAGTTCACCGGCGAGTGCCTTGCCCTCGTCGTCGAGGATGTCACCGGCGACCACGCGCGCGCCCTCTGCGATCATCTCGCGCACGTGCGCGGCACCCATGCCCCGCGCGCCGCCACTCACCAATGCAACCTTGCCCGCCAGCCGCTCGCTCATCGTCTCCCCTTCCAGGCTCCGTTTCGGCAGACCATACGCCCGTCGCTTCGTTGTATGGCGTGGATTTCATAGACTCTCAGGTCACAGACCGGCCCGCGACAAAGGAGACGACCACCATGTCTCTGAACGAACACCAGCGCCGCGTCACAGCGCGCAGCTGCGCGCGGATCTCGACCTCGCCGACCTCGATACCGCTACGCTCGCAGCAGAACTCGGCTTGTCGACGGCTGCAGTCGAGGAGGCGCTCGACGTCGGACCGGCGACCCATCCGGCACTGGTGTGGCGCCTGCGCGATCACCTCGAATCCGCGGCTCGTGCGGCGGGCGCTGAGCCGCACGAGTACACCTACCTTCCCGAGCGGATGCGATCGGCCGCGCAGGTCTGGTTCGGCGTCGGAGATCATCGCTTCTCGGACTGAATCGCTGCACTCGATGAGTTTGCCGACGCATTCTCAGCGCTCCTTCAGCGACCGGCCGTCACACTCGTGCGATGG
>NZ_LZMO01000139.1:0-513 GCF_001665715.1 Gordonia sp. 852002-10350_SCH5691597 | reverse complement strand
TCGGCTGCATATCGCGGTGCCGCGCTATCTGTGCGACAACCCGGACTGTCCCACCACGATCTTTCGTGCCGACATCTCGACGATCGTGGCGCCGCGGGCACAGGTCACCCGGCGCACCACGACCTGGATTCTGCGGGCGATGATCGTCGACAAGATGTCGGTCAAGGCGGTCGCCGCGGCGGTCGGGTTGGGTTGGAACACCGTGAACACCCTTGCGCTGGACGCGGCCCGCTCGTTGGCGTCCGCACCGGCCCGCCTGGACGGTGTGCGGGTCCTTGGGGTCGATGAGCACAAGTGGAAACACGTTCGCGGCAAGGGGGATTCGAGTTTCGTGACCGTGCTCGTCGACCTGACACCGATCGTGGACGGTACCGGGCCGGCACGTTTGTTGGACATGGTCGCCGGCCGTTCCAAGGCGGCGTTGAAGGATTGGCTGACCGCACGCGCCTTGTCCAGGGTTTCAGCGGTCGCGGTGCGATACCCGGAGAAGCCGTCCATCGTCACCACCTTGAT
>NZ_LZMO01000138.1:0-6977 GCF_001665715.1 Gordonia sp. 852002-10350_SCH5691597 | reverse complement strand
CCAGCTACCGTGAGAACCCGGTCCCAGCAGAGGCCGGAACCAACTAACCGAGCCTCCAGCAAACCCGGGGCGATTCACTTCGCAACGTTCCAGATCCGTGGTAGCTGCCTGATCGAGCAGGCCGACCACACCCACCTCGCCGCACCCGGATCGCTGTTCATCTACGACAGCTCCCTGCCGTTCCGCATGCACGCCGATGGACCCTACGAGCAGGTGGTCGTCCAGGTGGGCGCCGATCGCGCCTTCGCACTGGCCGGCATGGACCGCACCACCGATATCCTCGCCACACCCATGGAGTGTTCTGGAGTTCTCTCCGCTGTGTCTGCATTCTTCACCCAACTGGCCCACTACCAGACCGACTACACGCTCATGGACTACCTGCGCAGGGCCCGCGTTGAAGCCGCACAGAACCTGCTCCGCAACCACCCCACGAAGTCTATTTCTCACATCTCGCGGGAAGCGGGCTTTAACGACGAACGCTCGTTCTACCGCACCTTCCGAACCATCACAGGCATGACGCCGAACGACTACCGCGAACAGTTCCATTAGCCGCCCGGCCACGCAGTCGTCTCCCCCGCTCGCCTAACCGAACCAGCATGCACGCCGCCTGGTTTCCCGACGTGGGAGTATCAGATTAACGGTGTAAGTGGCGTTTTCGGTTAGTTGTCCTCGCTGGCCGGCATGCGGTCGGCGAAGGTGATGGCGAATGCGTTGAGTGCTGGTTTCCACCGCATTGTCCATCGTTTCTGTCCGGTGCCGGTCGGGTCGAGCGACCGGGTCACCAGGTACAGGCACTTTAGTTAGCGCCGATTGCTCGTTCGGGAAATGCCCACGAGCCCGCACTGCGCGCCGGTAGCGGGCGTTGAGTGACTCGATCGCGTTTGTCGAGCAGATCACCTTACGGACCTCGATGTCGTAGTCGAGAAACGGTATGAATTCTTGCCATGCGTTGCGCCACAACCGGATAGCTGCCGGGTACCGGTGCCCCCACTCGGCGTCGAACGCATCCAGCGCCTCGGCCGCGGCTGCAGCGGTGGGGGCGGTGTAGATCGGTTTGATCGCCTTGGCGATAGCATCGCGGTGCTGGCGGCCGGCATAGCGGAATGTGCCCCGGATCAGATGGATGACACACGTCTGCACCACCGTGTCGGGAAAGACCGTCCCGACCGATTGCGGCAGGCCTTTTAGCCCGTCGCAGACGAGGAAGAAGATGTCGGCTACACCCCGGTTCTTCAGCTCGGTAAGCACCGCCAGCCAGTACTTTGCCGACTCACCATCGCCTTCACCTGCCCACATCCCGAGCACGTCACGATGCCCGGCCAGATCCACCCCGATCGCGGCGTAGATCGGCCGGGGCCCTACCTGCCCATCGCGGATTTTGACATGGATGGCGTCGATGAACACCGCGGCGTAGACGCGTTCGAGCGGACGGGCATGCCAGGTGGCCATCTCTTCGAGCACCCGGTCGGTGATCCGGCTGATCGTGTCTTTGGAGACCGCAGCACCGTAGATGTCGGCGAAATGGGCGCTGATTTCACCGGTGGTGAGCCCACGGGCATACAGCGACAGCACCACCTCATCCACATCAGTCAAGCGGCGTTGGCGCTTCTTCACGATCTGCGGCTCGAAGGTGCCCGCCCGGTCCCGGGGGACATCGATCTCGACCTGCCCACACGCATCAGTCAGCACGGTCTTCGACCGAGACCCGTTGCGCGAGTTGCCACTCCCACGACCACGCTGGTCGTGCTTGTCGTAACCGAGATGCTCAGACATCTCTTCATCGAGCGCCGTCTCGAGCACCGTTTTGGTCATCGCTTTGAGCAACCCATCCGGACCGGTCAGGCGGACCCCGGCCTACCGGGCCTGGCGGACCAGCTCGCGGGCTACCTCAAGTTCATCGACGCTGCGGTCCGCAGGCACCTCGACGATCCCGTCATCGTGTTCATCAGATGGCTCCACAGCCACCAGAGTGTCGGTCATGATGCGACCTTCCTGCCCCCGACACACCGAGGGCGGTAAGGCCACTTACACCGTTCTCACGACAGTCCCGACCTGGTGGCCCGCGGCCTGGGCGGGGTATGTCGGGGCGGTGTGGGCGACGGAGAAGGGGCTGGGCCTGGGGTCGAGACGTGCGCACCTCAATGTGCGCGCCCGGGATGCGGGGTCAGTCGCGGCCGCGGTTGGATGTCTAGTGTTCGGGATTCTCGGCTAGGTCGCGGGCATCGACCGCTGCGTTGTGCTCGTCGTCAGCGGCGTTGTGCTCGGACCTCGGCGGACTCGCGGTGGACAAGGCCCCGCCCCGGGGCGGAACGTTCGGCGGCCATGGCATGTATCGACGCCGCGCGTTCATGCGCCAGAACAGCGTCATCATGTCGTTGAGCTGCGGACGCGTGTGCAGCGACGGCGCGCGTCATCGACTCCCGGGCATGTGCCGCAGCTGCTGCCGCGGTTTCCGCCGTGGCCGGTTCGCCATCGGCCAGCCGCTGGCGACGTCGTTTCAACTGCTCCAGTCTCGCAGCATCCTTGCCCTGGGCATCTTGGCTCCCTGAGTCAGGTCTGTCGTCATCCACGAATCGATTCTCCCAGCTCGTTGCCGCTGGCGTACCCCGATCACGCAGGTGGCCTGGTTGGGGCACGACGATGACGTGGGCTCGTCGCCGCCAGCACGCGACTACGCGCCGGCGACGGCATGCGCCGAGACTTCGATCACCTCATCCTCACCGCACCCCAGCCCACCGGCTCCCCCAGCCCACCGGCCACCCCCGAGGTCACCACGCCAACGCACCGCCACCACGACGGACCGACCTCGCCCACCCAGTAGCCGAGCATGCCCCGGACAGCACAGTGCAAGAGTTTCCGACATCCCCAACCACATCTGATTTGACGAATCGACGATCCACCAGCTCGAATGCGAATCGCGCAATCGAATGCGCAATCTCGAACGTGGTGTCGTGTGACCGTCAGGGGAGGTCTTCCAGCACAGACCCGATGAAGGGCCGCGGCGCCTGACGTCCTCGCTCAACCCCATCGATGTCGGGCAGGCGACCATGACAAAATGGGTAGGGCGGTGCAGCAGGCAGCCGTCGTCATGTCGTCGGTCGGGACCGTGGCCGCTCATCAACTGTGTGGCCCCCTTCGATGGAAGCGAGAGTCACCAGTGCAGCCAAACAACCCTGACGCCGTGGTCGACCCTGACGCGGTGGTCGTCGACGACAGCGGAGACAACGCCGGCCGTGCGTTGCTGACCATCGTCTCCGCCCAGCACGAAGAACTGGTGATCCTGACCGTCCAAGGCAGCATCGACGTGCTCACCGCACCACAACTGTCCGAAGCAGTGACGAACGCGTTGACCGGTCAACCGCGCGGCCTGATCATCGACCTGACCACCACCGACTTCCTGGCCTCGGCCGGCATGGCCGCACTCGTCGCCGCGCACGAGGCCATCGCACCGACCGGACTGTTCGGAGTCGTCGCCGCCGCACCCGCGACGTCCCGGCCCCTGACACTCATGGGCCTGGACCAGACGATCGTCCTCTACCCCTCCCTCGCCCACGCCGTCACCGCCATGACCGACCCCACCGAAATGACCGGCACCCCGACTGGGTAAACACGGCGCGTGGACTCATCACAGCACCTCGATGGCGACTCCACCGGTGACTTCAAGCGCTCGGTCGCGGCCACCGCCGAAGCCGCCTACACACTGCGCGAACTGTTCACCCTCTGGGTGACTGCCACTGTCGACGCCGACACCGAACGCCGCGGCGACATCATCCTGGCCGTCTACGAAGCAGTCGCCAACGCCACCGAACACGCCTGCAAGAACTCCGCCGAACCCGCAACGGTCACCGTGCACAGCCGACACCGACCCAACGGCGCCCTCGAAATCACCGTCACCGACACCGGCACCTGGGACCCCAGCCCCTCAGAGCGCTTCCGCGGCCGCGGACTAGCACTCATCACCGCGCTCAGCGACACCCACGCACTCACCACCGGACCCGACGGCACCACCGTCACCATGTGCTGGCAACCGATGCCTGTCGTGACGTCATAACACAACATTATCGGCCATTTGTGTTGTGGCACAACGTAATTTGTCACCAGTGACGAAAGTGTACGGGAATCACGGGGTCGGGCGCATCGACGTGGTGCGAACGGTCATGGCACGACCAGCACATCTAGTGCCCGTTGTCGCCAAACCTTGGGCCATCACCGACTTGCCCCGGTTGCTCACGCACACAAACAGAACCGAGTGTGGTGTGCTCATCGCACGCTCGAGGTGTCGTCGGCAGGCGCGATCTCGGCCAGCAAGTCGACCACGAGCGAACGAATCTGATCGCGAATCGGGCGGACGGTATCGATGCCTTTGCCGGCAGGGTCGTCTAGGGCCCAGTCGCGGTAGCTGACGCCGGGGAAGACCGGGCAAGCGTCGCCGCAGCCCATGGTGATGACCACGTCGGAGGATTCGACGGTGTCGGGGGTGAGGATCTTCGGTGATTGGTCGGAGATGTCGATACCGACCTCGGCCATTGCCTTCACAGCGGCGGAATTGATGGCGTCGGCGGGGGCCGACCCCGCGGAACGAACCTCGACCCGACCGCCGCCCAGGGCGGTCAAGAACCCAGCAGCCATCTGAGACCGGCCAGCGTTGTGGACGCAGACAAACAACACGCTCGGTGTCTGTGCAGACATGGGAGCAGCTTCCTTTTCGGTGTGAAGGGGTTATGCAGGGTGCGGGGCGAGCTCGTCGAGCAACCGTTGAACGCGGGTGTCGAGGTCATCGCGGATTGCGCGCACTCGGTCTAACGGGAGGCCTTCGGGATCGGTGACTGTCCAGTCGAGGTACCGCTTGCCCGGATAGATGGGGCATGCATCACCGCAACCCATCGACACCACGACATCGGCGGCGGCGACGACATCGTCGGTCAGCGGTTTGGGGAAGTCGTTGCCCAGGTCGATCCCGATCTCGGTCATCGCCTCGACCACGGTGGGGTTGATCGAATGGACCGGCGCGGAGCCCGCCGATCGGACATGGACGCGGCCACCGGCCCGGTGGGTCAACAGACCTGCGGCCATCTGCGACCGGCCGGCATTGTGCACACACACGAACAACACCTCGGGCACGTCTTTGGCGATCGCCCCGCCGGATTGCGCCAGTGCGCGCAACCGGTCGGCAGCGAACCGGCTCGCCAACGAGGTGAGATGAGCCTGTACCCGCGAGGTACGGCGCAGCGCCGCATACGACTCAAAGACGCAGCGCTCCACCGTCTGCCGCGACACCACGCCCTCGTACTTCGCGGCCAAGTCCGCGGCAATACGACCGAGCACCACGTGGGGCATGAGCAGTTCGGGCTGTGCGCGATGCTCTCCTGCCGCCAGGCGTTGATCCAGGGTCGAGTCGTCCATCACTGTGCCTCCGTGACCGTACTCGGCTGAGCTGTCGACCGCGGGGCGGTGAAGCGTTTACGCAACGCCAGCGAGACGTAGACCAATCCCACGAGGACCGGCACCTCGATCAGCGGTCCCACCACCCCGGCCAGGGCCTGGCCCGAGGTGGCCCCATACGTCGCGATCGCGACTGCGATGGCCAGTTCGAAGTTGTTGCCTGCGGCGGTGAACGCCAGCGTGGTGGTGCGTTCATACCCGAGCTTCATGACAGCGCCGAACGCGTACCCGCCACCCCACATCACTGCGAAGTACACCAGCAACGGGACCGCGATCCGGACCACGTCGAGGGGTTGCGACGTGATCTGATCACCTTGCAGGGCAAAGAGAATCACGATGGTGAACAGCAACCCGTACAACGCCCACGGACTGATCCTGGGAATGAACTGCGATTCGTACCAGTCGCGTCCCTTGCTCCGCTCCCCTAAATACCGGGACAGGAACCCGGCGACCAGTGGGATACCCAGGAAGATCAGCACCGATTTGGCGATCTGCCACGGCGAGGCGTCGATCGTTGTCTGTTCCAGACCCAGCCAACCCGGTAACACCGAGAGATAGAACCAGCCCAGGACCGCGAACATCACGACCTGGAACACCGAATTGATCGCCACCAACACGGCGGCCGCTTCACGATCACCGCACGCCAGGTCATTCCAGATGATGACCATCGCGATGCACCGCGCCAACCCGACGATGATCAACCCGGTGCGGTACTCGGGCAGGTCGGCCAGGAAAATCCAGGCCAGCGCGAACATCAACGCCGGGCCGACAACCCAGTTCAGAACCAGCGACCCGATGAGCAGGCGCTTGTCCCCGGTCACGGTGTCGAGGCGGTCGTAGCGAACCTTCGCCAGTACCGGATACATCATGATCAGCAAGCCGATCGCGATGGGCAGCGAGACACCATCGACCGAGATGGCCGAGAGCGCATCGTTCAGGCCTGGGATCAACCGACCCAGGAGCAACCCGGCGACCATCGCCACCCCGATCCACACCGGCAAGAACCGGTCGAGGGTGGAGAGCTTGCCGACGACCGCGGGATGCTCCGGCGTGTTCGTAGCGGTACTCACGCGGTCACCAACGTGTCTGCGGTGGGATCCGCTGAACTCAGAATCGATGAAAGCTGCTGCAACGCAGCAGGAATAACCCAGTAATACACCCACGTTCCCCGGCGCTCGCAGTCGAGCAAACCCGCCTGCCGCAACACCTTGAGATGGTGGGAGATGGTGGGTTGGGACAGATCGAAAGATTCCGAGATGTCACACACGCAGGCCTCCCCGCCGGCATGGCTGGCCACCAAGCTCAGCAGCCGCAGCCGCGCCGGATCGCCCATCGCCTTAAACATGCGCGCGAGCTCCACGGTCGCATCGGCACTGAGCGGTTCCTGCACCAACGGCGTACAACACGCCTCGCCTGCCACGACAGGCAACTCGTTCTGCTTCGACATACGTCTATATTGACAGACCTCAAACTACCGAACAAATGAACATCGGCTGAACGCCAACTCTTCGGGCCAGCGGTCGCGCACGAACTCG
>NZ_LZMO01000137.1:0-16998 GCF_001665715.1 Gordonia sp. 852002-10350_SCH5691597 | reverse complement strand
GCGCACAACCCATGTTCCCGCTCGGCACAGCGCTGCTGCCGGGTGAGGTGCTTCCGCTGCGGATCTTCGAACCGCGCTATCGAACGATGCTCGACGACTGCCTCGCCGTCGCCGACGGCCCGCCACGTTTCGGTGTCGTTCTCATCGCGCGCGGTTCGGAGGTCGGCGGCGGCGATGTTCGCCACGACGTCGGAACCTTCGCGGCAATCGACCGCGTGAGCCGCGACCCGGGCGGACTGTCGTACGTCCATTGCGTCGGCACCAGACGTTTCCGGGTGACCGAATGGTTGCCCGATGATCCGTACCCGCGCGCCGAGGTGTCGGTCCTCAACGAGCCGAAGACCACCGCCACGGCCCGTGCCGACTCGCTCGCGCTCGGAGCCCGCATCCGCGAGATCGTCGTCGACGCCTATACCCGGCGTGGCACACCCATCCCCGACGACCTGCCTTCGTTCGACGACGCCGACCTCGACGACGCCGGGCTCTTCGGCTGGGCGGCCCGCCTTCCGATCGGCGCCGCCGACCGACAGTCACTCCTCGAAGCACCCGACACCCCCGCGCGGATCGCGATACTCGACGACGCCGTCGAAGGATTTGCCGCCCGCATCGCCTTCGATTCCTGATCTCGACACCAGAGTTAGAACGTGTTCTAGTATTGGATGTGCGGTGGTTCACACCTGTCCGCGCCCCTCCCCGAAGAGTGTTCAGCAATCTCCAGAGCACAGCGGAGTCGAGGGAAACATCGGGTACCAACTTCAGGAGCACGCATGACCCAGACCGTCGAACCTCGTTCTTCGAACGAGGCAGGCACATCCGACGACCGGACCGAGCTCTACATCGGCGGCACGTGGGTCAAGCCCCATTCGACCGAGACCCTCGAGGTTTTCTCGCCCGCGACCGGCGAGCGAGTCGCATCCGTTCCGCTCGCCGACGAGGTCGACGTCGACACGGCAGTCCGTACCGCTCGCGCCGCCTTCGATTCTGGCGTGTGGTCGCAGAAGTCTCCGGAAGACCGTGCAGCCGTGCTCGATCGCGTGGCCGACATCATCGACGAACGCGCAGAAGCGATCTCGGCTCTGGTGTCGTCGGAGATGGGTGCCCCGCCGAGCGCCGTCGACATGCTGCAGAAGCTGCCCGGCACCGGCGTGCTGCGCTCGTACGCCGAGGCCGCACGCAACTACGACTGGACCGAGTACCGCAACGGCCTGTTCGGCACCACGCGCATCACGCGTGAACCGGTCGGGGTCGTCGGCGCGATCACCGCATGGAACGTCCCGCTCTTCCTCGTCTGCAACAAGCTCGGCGCAGCGCTGGCTGCAGGCTGTTCGGTGGTGCTCAAACCGGCACCGGAGACACCGCGAACGGCCAACGCCGTCGCCGAGATCTTCACCGAGGCAGGCGTTCCCGAGGGAGTCATCTCGATAATCCCCGGCGGGCCGGACACCGGCAAAGCGCTGGTTGCACACCCGGACGTCGACAAGATCACGTTCACCGGATCGACGGCCGCCGGTCGGCAGATCGGCGCCGCGTGCGCCGAATCGCTCAAACGCTGCTCGCTGGAGCTCGGCGGCAAGTCGGCGGCGATCGTCCTCGACGACGTCGACATCAACAACATCGGCATGATGGTCTTCCTCGGCCTGTTCAACACCGGACAGGCGTGCGTCGCGCAGACCAGGGTGTTGGTACCCGCGAGCCGCAAGGACGAGATCGTCGCGGCAATGGTCGAGGCAGCCAACGCCATGAAGGTCGGCCTGCCGAGCGAACCCGACAGCCAGCTCGGACCAGTCATCAACAAGCGCCAGCTGGAGAAGATCGAGGGCTACATCGCCAAGGGCAAGCAAGAGGGCGCCACCGCGACCCTCGAAGGCGGCCGCCCCGAAGGCCTCGACTCCGGCTACTTCCTCACCCCGACGATCTTCACCGACGTCACCAACGACATGACGATCGCCCAGGAAGAGATCTTCGGCCCGGTGCTGTCGGTCATCACCTACGACGACGTCGACGACGCGATCGCCATCGCCAACGACTCCGACTACGGCCTGGCGGGCACCGTGTGGACGGCCGACGTCGAGCGGGGCATCGAAATCTCCGAGAAGATCCGCACCGGCACCTTCGGGATCAACTTCTACGCCATCGACCCCGGCTCACCGTTCGGTGGCTTCAAGAGCTCGGGCATCGGCCGCGAATGCGGGCCCGAGGGACTCGAGTCGTTCGTCGAACACAAGTCGACGATGATGCCGATGGGCTATCAGGTCTCCTGACTCGAGTCCCAGGCTCGGCTTCAGAGCAGCGAACTCACGAATCCACCGTCGAGCACGAGGCTGCTGCCGTTGCACCACGACGACTCGTCCGAGGCGAAGAAGGTTACCGCAGCAGCTACTTCTTCCGGCGTTCCGTAGCGGCCCTGCTTCTGCGCCATGACCGTGTCGAAGCCGCCTTCGGGTAGCCCGAGGGCGGCTTCGAACAGCGGAGCCGCGGTGGTGACCAGTTCCGTATCGATGAAGCCCGGCAGTACGGCGTTGACCCGGATGCCGTGCGCCCGGAACTCCGCGGCGGCGGTCTCGGTGAGGTTGCGTACGGCAGCCTTGGCCGCGGCATACGGCGCGATCAGCGCGGAGCCCGCGGTCGCGGTGATCGAGCTGATCGTCACGATCGACCCTCCGCCGGACGCGATGATCGCCGGTGCGGCGTAGCGGATCGAGAGAAACACGCCGTCGAGGTTGACCGAGGTGGTCTTTCGCCAGTCCGCGTACGACATCTCCGCAATCGGCTGCACGGAACCGACCCCCGCGTTGGGAACCATGATGTGCAGCCCGCCGAAATGATCCTGCGTGTCGGCGATCAGTTGCTGCACCTGCGCCTCGTCGGTGACATCCGTGGTGCACGCGATAGCGCCGTCGATCGAGTACGCGACCGACTTGGCGGCGTCGGCGTTGATGTCGGAGACCACCACACGCGCACCCTCCTCTCCGAACCGTCTGGCGATTGCGGCGCCGAGTCCTGCGCCCGCTCCGGTGACGACGGCAACGCGACCGTCCAGCTTCTGTGACATGAGTTGGTCCTCTTTCTCCACTGGTGGAACGTTTTCTACGTATAGGTCGGAGTGAATCGAAATACGAAGTCAGACAAGGGAAGCGGTGAGCCCGCCGTCGAGCACATAGTGGCTTCCGGTTACCCAACTCGCGCGGTCGGATGCGAGGAAGCACGCGACCTCCGCGATGTCTTCCACGGTTCCGAGACGTCCTTGCTTTGCGGCGACGAGGTCACCGAAGGGGGCGTCGGTCGCCGCTTCGAACTCGGGGGCGAGCCGGTCGACCATCGACGTATCCGCGAATCCGGGACAGTCGGCGTTGACACGGTCCTCGTCGAAGTCACTGATCACCACCTGAGCGCCGCGGCTGATCGCCAGCTCGGCGATTCCCCGCCCGACCCGCGCGCAGAACCGGTGATGAAAACGCGCTTACCCTGCAATTCCGAATTGGACGCTTCCGACATCGACACGGACCTCTCTCGAATCTGTTGGCGCTGCACAACAGGTGCGACGACATCACCGATAGGTGACTGAATTCGAGGACTGCATCGTGATTCATCACGAAAGTCGTTGCGGCGGACGCTTATTCGCGGAAATTGCCCCTCGGCGCCGCCCTGCTGTGTGCCACACGACACTAACTATGCCGGAGTGACCTACACCATGTCCTCTGGACATGAAGTCCACGGACAGATTTGGTCCGTCCGCACAAAAGGGGGTGTTACCGCTAACCAGCGGGTGGTGCAGACGATTCAGCGGGAGCGGCAGGCGGCGGAGTCGGTGCTGGACTGGCCGACGATGGACTCGCCGATGACGGTCCAGGAAGCGGGACCGCACCCGCCGGCGGAGTCGATGTCTGCTCGATACGACTGCGGAACGAGTCGTCGGTGATGATCTCGATCTTCTCGATCATCCAGGTGTCGTCGTGGCGGACCATCGAGAACGTCAGTCGGCTCGGGTCCACCCGCACGAGATCCTTACCGTTGCGGCTGACCGACTGATTCATGAAGAGGAGCACCGTCGAGGTGTCGCGTGTGTTGGTCACGACGCCTGCGTCCTGGATGACGGCCTGAGAGACGACGCGCTGCTTGCGCACTCCCTCGACAAAGTTGTCCTTGTCGTCGGGCAGCGGCTGCGCGATCAGCCTGTCGTACTCGGTCTTCGCCGATCCGATGACGACGTTCTTGGACCGCTGCACGTGATCGGCAACGTTCACCGGGTCGTAGCCGAACATCGTCGTCGCGTAATCCCTTGCCGCAGACAGTGATGACTCACGCGAGTCCTCCGTGGCACGAGCGTCGAAGTACCTGAATCCGAGAAATCCGGTCAGCACGGCACACGCCACCGCGATGACGGCGAGGCCCACTCCGACGAGCCGGCGCGTGGTGATTGCAGTCGCCATCAGACCACCCACTCGAAGTTGGTCATCTTGAGATCACCGTTGATCCGTGTGATGTCCACTCGCCAGCGGAACGTCTGAATAACAGTCTCCTGCTTGGGATCCTGCGACTTCATCTCCCATCCGTACACGACGATCACCGAGCCCTCGTCGTCGGTCGCCTTGGTGACCGCGTCGGTGACCACCGACGACGTGACGGTCTGATTCTGGGTACGGATCAGGTCGGTCACCTGGGCCATGGACTGCTTGATCCGTTGCTGCGCAGGGCCACTCGTCTTGTCCTGCACTGTCTGCAACGCCTTGTCGACGTTGCCAGGGTTGAGCGATGTCAGGTCGATTGTCATCTGACGTGCAAAGCCCGAGTACGACGCTCGCAGCTCGTTTTGGTGGTCGAGCCGACTGGTTCCGACGGCGAAGAAGGTCGACGCGACGACGCACGCGACGATGAACAGCGCGCACACCACACCTGCGACGACCCACTTGCCACCCGCGCCGCGGCCCACCCGCGCTCGACGTTCCACCGGCCGGCTCGGCGTCGAACCCTGCCTTTTGGCTCGCCGTTCGCGGTAGCTGACCGCGGCGGGTTCCCCTGTGCCGTCTACGGGTTCGGCAGAGCGCTCCGCGGGTTCTGCAGAAGGCTCGACGGCTTCCGCGGGAACCTCAGTGAAATCGTCAGCGCCCTCGACGACCTCCGTGGTGTCCTCGGCAGGTGCGGCGGCGCTGTCCGTGGGTTCTGAACCACCCGCAACAGCCTCGGCAGTGCTCTCGCCGAGTTCGGCCGATACCGTGGCGCTTTCTGTGGGCTCGATTCCTGCGGGCTCGATCGGTTCGCGCTTGTTCTTGCGGCCCCGGCGCAGCGGTGCCGAGCGGACCGGTTGAGCGCCTACCTGCCGACTCACCCGTCCATCCCGCTGGTGATCAATCCCTGCCACGTGCTCTTGTGTCCTTGACTGTCGCTGCTCGCAGGGGCATCCCTGCCGGTTCCGGCGTTGTACGTCTTGCCGTCGGGGCCGATGAAGTCGCCCGTATCCGGATCGTACGTGGTGCCGTAGACGGCGGGACCGGCCTCATACGACCCGGGGGTACCCGGCGTCGTATAGCCGGCGGGCGCGGGCACGAGGCCCGGAATCCCGTTGGGCAGAGCCACGTTTTTCTCCGTGCTGGCCTTGAAGCCGGTTCGGCATTCCTCAGGAGTCGGGGCACGTCGTCCTGGGAACTCGGCGCACGGGAAGTTCCTGGCACCACGAACCGCGATCTGCGCATCCTGCGGCAACCGGCACAGGAGACCCGGAGGCAGGTCGCGGGCGGTTTGCACGGCGGGACTGCGCCACTCGTTGGACGGCATGAATCCGACGGTGCACGGCGCAGGATCTTGGAAGCCGAGCGAGAACAGCACGCTCGGCCCGTACTCGGCCGAGCCCTGATGGACCGCGGTCAACAGCGCGCTGATCAACCTCGGATAGATCACCACCACCTGCTGGAGATTCGGCAGGTAGAGCGCAAGTGTCTTCGACGCGACGCCGAGATTGTTGATCAGCATCGGAAGCGTCTGATCCATGTCCGCGAACAACTGCTGCGACTTCGACGCCGTCGATGGCCCCTTGGTGAGTATGTCGGTGATCTCGGGCTTGTTGGCACGCAACTGGTCGGTCACCTTGACGGCGTTCGCCGTCCACGCACGGACCGAATCGGCGGTCCTGTTCTGCGTTTCCAACAGCGGGCCGGTCTGCTTGATCAGATCGATTGTCACGTCGACGTTCTTGTCGGCGTCGGCGACGAGGAGCGTCATCGAGTCGAGCAGGCGACGAAGATCCTCACCGGTTCCGTTGAATGCGGTGAATGCCTCGTCCATCACGTTGCGTAGCCGGGTGTCGCCCACCTTGGCGAGCAGAGCGTTGGCCTGCTCGAGCACCGAGGAGATCTCCACCGGCACGTCGGTGCTGTGCACGACCGCACCGTCGCCGAGGTACTCGCCACCCGACCCGGACTTGGGTGTGAACTCGACGAACTGCTCACCGACCGCCGACACGCTGCGGATCGACGCCGCGGAGTCCGCCGGGATCTTCGCCGAGCTCTGGATCGACAGCGTCGCCGCGACACCGTCGGACGTCAGGCGCACCTCTTTGACCTTGCCGACGTTCACACCCCGATAGCTGACGTTGGCGTTGGTGTAAATGCCGCCCGTGCTCGGGAGCTCGAGAGTCACGTCGTAGCGGCCGACACCAGCCATCGCGGGCAATCGCACGTAGTACACGGCCATCGCGACAAGAGCGACGACGGTGACGATCGCGAAGATCGTGAGCTGCATCCGGACGAATCTGGTGATCTTCATCGGCCACCCCCATTCGCGGGTGCGGGCGATTGGGAAGCAGGAGTCTGGGAAGCAGGTGTCTGGGGAGCGGTGGACGTGCCCGTCGCAGTCGAGTCCGGAGTACCCGCGGGGACCGGTTCCGAGCTGTCGGGCCGCTTCTCACCGCCGGGCACGAGTGGCGACGTGAACGGGTCGAGCCCGCGCTTGGCCGCTCCGGCAGGCTGGCCCGCCACGCCTTCTGGTCCGACGAGACCCGAGGTCATCAGAATCGTCTGTTTGAGTCTGTCGACCGTCAGGTCGAGCACGAGGTCGGAGTTCACGTAGTCGCCCTTGACGATCTTCGGAATCGTCTCCTCCAAGAATGGGAAGGTGAACAAGATCCTGGTCGCCCCGGGCAGCGCAGGCCCTGCCGCAGCGAGTGCCCCGAGCGTCGGATTCAGGTTCGCGACGATGGTCTTGATGTCGTCGGTGTTGGCGCGCAACACGTCGTTGACGGTCGAAGACAGGCCACTGAGCGCCGACAATGCGCCGGTGAACTTGTCGCGTTCGTCGTTGAGCATGCGCAGGATGTCGGGACCGTCGGCAAGCGCCTTTTCGACGGTCGGCTTCTGCTCGTTGATTGTTCTAGTCAACCGGTCGAGGCCGTCCATCGCGTTGATGATGTCGCCCGACTGGCTCGCGAGGTCGGAGACGAGCGTGTTCAGCCGCGGCACGAGTGCACGAATCGACGCCGCGTTGCCGCCGAGAATTTGACTGAGCTCGTGGGTGATGTCGCCGAGCTGCGAGAGTCCGCCACCGTTGAGGACCACCGATAGTGCGCTGAGCACCTGTTCGGTGGTCGGGTATGCGCACTGGGGTACCTGCTGGGCGGAGTTGATGTCTGCGACCCGCTGGCCCGATGGCTGCTCGATGTTCTTCTGCTCCGGGCACGCGGGCAGCGGGATCTGATCGCCGGCGTGAAGGTAGCCGGTTGTCGCCTTCTCGGGTGGCACGATCGCCAGATGCGTCGACCCGAGCACGCTCGTCATCCCGACCTTCACGTACGAACCGCGTGGAACCTGCACTCCCGGGTTGAGCCTGATCGGCACCGCCGCATGCCAATTCGCGTCGACATCGATATTGCCGACGCTTCCGACCGTCACGTCGTTCAGCATCACCGGTGAGTTGTTGGTGAGACCCGCCGCGGTCGGGATCACCGCTGAGATCTCGTACGATCCGTTGCCGGTGCCCTGTGCGCCCGGCACGGGCAGGCTGTCGGCGCCGTCGAATCCACAGGCCGTCGCGATGGCCGTGACCACCGCGATCATGAGCGCGGCGCGCAGGCTTCTGCGGCGCGACCCGCGAGTTCGGTTGGGGCGCAGCATCAGCCCTCACCTCCCCACGGCACCAGCAGGTCGCCGAGCCCGCCGCCGTTACCGCGACGCGTCGCTGCGTCCTGATCACGAATGCCCTGCTGGGCGCGGGCTTTGACGTCGGCGTTCTGGTAGGTGACCTGGCTGGGTAGTGCGCTCTTGCCGACGACCGGATCGGAGAGGAAAGGCGGGTACGCCACCGAGATCGAACCGAGAACGGGCGCAAGCACATCGACACACTTCTCGACGTCGGCCTGGCTCTGGCCCGGCCTGTTGTTGGCCTCCATCGTTCCGCAGAGCAGCGTGATGAGGTTGTTGCCCATGCCCAGCCCGAAAACGCCGGACAGTGAGCCGGTCAGCGGGTTGTAGATGTTGTAGAAGTTGGCGAGCTGATTGGGCGCCGAGTGCAGCAGCCCGCGGATCTGGTTGTCCTTGTCCGCGAGGATGCGTGTCGTGGTCGACAGCTTCGCCACCGAGCTGGTCAACGCCTGCTTGTTCTGGTCGATGAACGCCGTGATGTCGCTCATCGCGGAATCCAGATTGTGCATCGCGCCGTCGAGCTGCGTCGTGTTGTCGGCGAGAACATCTGTCACAGAGGCGATCCGGCCGTTGAACTGGACCAGCTCCTCGTGACTCGTCGAGAGCGCGTCGGTCAGCTTCTGCAGGTTGCGAATCGTCGAGAAGAGGTCGTCGCGGCCCGACGACAGCGTCGACATCACGTCGGAGAGGTTGGTGATCGACGAATTGATCGCCTCACCGTTGCCCTGCAGGTTCTTGTCGGCGACGTCCATCAGCTTGGCGGCCGATCCCTTGTCGGCGCCATCGGGTCCGATCGCCTTGGTCAGACTCGAGAGTTGCTTCTTGACGTCGTCCCACTCCATCGGAACAGCGGTGCGCTCCATGGGAATCGCGCTGCCGTCGTTGAGCTGCTCTCCGCCCGCGTAGACCGGAGTCAGTTGGACGAACCGGCCGGAAACGAGACTCTGGGCCACCACCACGGCCCGCGCGTCGGCCGGAATCGCCGTCGACCGATCGACGTCGAGCGTCACCTTCACATCGCCCGCACGAGGCGTGATGGAGCCGACCTTTCCGACGCGGACGCCGAGCACACGCACGGTGTCGCCGGTGTAGAGACCGTTCACCGACGGGAAATAGGCGGTGATCGTCTTGGTGGTCGCCCGGTCGTAGACCGCGTATCCGATGATGGCCGCGAGAACCAGCAACGCCACCAGACCCGCTGCGCCCCATGCCTTTCGACTTCCCGGAAGGGAACGACGGAATGTCATGTCAGCCACCTGCCGTCGGAGTCGGGTAGGTGGGCGGCGGCGCCGGTGCGGTGTTCTTCGGCGGGGAAGGCGGTGCTTGGCTCCATGCCTGCGGCAGCAGCGGGAAACCGCTGTAGCCGAACGCCTTCCACGCCTCGGGATACTTCTGCTGAAGAATCTTCATGAACGTCGCGGTGTAATCGCCGAAAGTACTGACGCCGACCAGGGATTCGAACCGTGGACCCGATGCGACGGCCTCGCCGAGCGCGTTGGCGTACGGCCCCAGCCGGTCGAGAGTCTGTTTGAGGTTCTCCTCGTTGTCGTTGAGGATGTCGAGCACACCGTCGAGTTTCGTCAGTGCAGGCCGCAATTGTTCGTTGTTCTCCTTGATGAATCCGGAGATCTGCTCGGCGACGTCGCGGGTACCACTGATGAGCTGCGCGATGGCGGTGCGTCGGAACTGCAGTTCGCCGACAAGCGAATTGGCGTCCACGAGAAGCTGATTGATCTGCTTGCTCCGATCACCGATGACGTCGGTGACACCGTTGGCCTTGGCCAGCAGTGCACGAAGGTTGTTGTCGCGGTCGGCAATCGCCTTGGACAGCCGTGACACGCCGTCGACCGCGCCCTGTACTTCGTCGGGTGTCGACGAGAACGTCACCGACAGGGTGTCGAGGGCCTTGTTGAGCTGATCGGTGTCGGTCTGTGCGAGCGAATTGGTCGACTCGTCGAGAGCGTCGGAGAGTGAATACGGTGCGATGGTGTTCCGGTTGGCGATCGACTCGCCCGGCCGGATCCGTCCACCGCCGTGCGGCAGAATCGTCAGATTCCTTCTGCCGAGCACTGTTTCGGTCTTGATCGCGGCCTGCGTGTCCGTACCCATCACCACGGTGTCGTTCATGCGGAAGGTGACCGAGGCCTTCGTGCCCTGGTCGGTCGGTGCGAGCACGATGTTCTCGACCGTACCGACCTTCACGCCGGAGACCGTCACGATGTCGCCGGTCACCAGCCCGCCCGCGTCGTCGAAATACGCGGTGTATCTGCTGATCGGTGACAGATACGGCAGCTTGTCCATCTGCATCGCGACGATCACGACCATCGCGGTGACGACAACGCCGATGAGGCCGATCTGCACTCTGCTGCGCCCGTTGAGGAGCGCCCGCTTCTCGCTCATGTCGCCGCGCACCTCCCGCCGGCCTTGGTGGTATCGCCCATCACGTCGTTGGAGGTGAAGAAGTACTGCTTGCCGTCGGGTCCGCTGAGCAGCAACCGGATTCGACAGAAGTAGATCTGCAGCCATGCACCGTAGCTGCCGAGATTGGAGAGCTTCTTGAAGTCATTGGGGAGTCGTCCCGCGAGTTGCCGCAGGTATGGCTCCGACTTCAACAGGTTGCCCGAGACCGTGCCCGTCTCGGCGACGATCTGCTTGAGATCGGGACGCGTCGCACCGAGCAACCCCGACAGTCCGTTGGTCACCGCGGCCGTCTGCGTCAGCGCGTTCCCGATGGTTCCGCGCTGTGCCGACAGGCCGGTGATCAACTGCTGCATCTGATCGAGGCTGGTGTCGAGACCTTTCTTGTCGCCGTCGAGAATGCCGAGCGTCTGGTTGAGGTTGTCGATGACGTCGCCGATCAATTGATCACGATCGGCGAGCGCGCCGGTGAACGACGACGTCTGCGCGAGCAGATTGGTCAACGCCTCCCGCTGCGCTCGGCCCTGAAAGACCTCGATCAACGACGCCGACAGTTGGTTCACCTCGTCGGGGTTCAGCGTGCGGAACAACGGTTTGAACCCGCCGAGCAACTTGTCGAGGTCCATCGCGGGCTCGGTCTGTCCGATCGGGATCGTCGCTCCCGAGGGCAGTGTGTCGTCGGGATCGCCCTCGCCCTGCTCGATGTCGACATAGCGGTCGCCCGTGAGGTTCTCGTAGCGAATCAACGCGCGCACGGACCTGGGTAATCGGTACTTCTCGTCGACGCTGAACGACACCTCGGCGTCGTTGCTTCGCGTCAACCCGACCTTGTGCACGGTGCCGACCTGCACGCCGGCGATCTTCACTTTCGACCCCGACTTCATCTCCGACGCACTCGTGAAGATCGCGGAGTAGTCCGACGACGATCCCGGTCGGTAGTTGCTGAACACGGCGACGAGGCCGACGAAGACCAAGACCATGACCGTCGCGAATGCGCCCAGCTTGATGACGGTGGCGCGGAACGCGCGAGTGCGATTGTCAACCACGGGCTGGCTCCCCGAAGAGCACCTGGAAGAGCTTCTCGCGTGAGGCCTTCGGAGTGGTGCGTGGCTGGTAGGGCACGGGAGCGTTGTCGGTCACGTAGAAGCCGGTGTTGACGTCGGTTGTCGGGTTGCTCAACGCTCCTTCGCAGGTCGGCGGGCCGTCGGCACCGACGATCGGCAGGCTCTGCGGATACGTGTACGGGTCGGTGCCCGGCTGCAATCCCGCATACAACAGCAGATTGTTGTTCTTTCCGCCGAGCATCGGCTTGGCGAGATCCGCGGCCTGCGCGCTCGCGGTCAAAAAGCATGTGAGTCCCGGCGACTGGTAGCCGAGGAGCCGCGCGACGGGGTTCAGGTTCGACAACGAATTGATCAGCGTCTGCTTGGGCGGCGAGAGTACCCCGTTGATCGTATTGGCCATCCCCGTCGCGTTGATCAGCAGTGCGTCGAGGTTGGCCGAGTTGTCGAGCAATGTGTTGCCGAGGAACGTCGCGTTGTCGACGGTCCGCATGAGATCCGGCATGGCGTCGGCGTACACATTGGTCGCTCCCGCGGCCTGTTCGATCGCCTCGTTGAGCTCCGGCAGATGAGGGTTGGTCTTCGCGAGCAACCCCGACAGTTGGTCGAGCGACGCACCGATCTGCTTGCCCTGTCCCGACAGCGCGGTGTCGACGGCGCCCATGACGGCATTGAGCTTCTCGGGCTGGAGGTCGGCAAGCACGTTGACCAACTGTTGGAAGACAGTGTTGAGTTCGACGACGACGCGGTCGGCCGCGATCACCTGGCCCGCGTAGAGGTGGCCCTGCGGTCCGGACTCGGGGACCACCAGGTTGACTGCCTTGGCCCCGAAAACCGTGTTGGACTTGATGTCGGCGGTCACGTTCTGCGGGATCTGCGACATCTTGTCGGAGTCGATGTCGAGATCGAGCACCGCGTGGCCGTCGGTCTGCCTGATCGTCGCAACCCTGCCGACCTGCACGCCGCGCAGTTTCACCTTGGCGTCGGGGCTCATCACCAGACCGGCGCGCGGGGTGTTGAGAGTGACCGATTGGGTGTCGGCAAACCACCCGAGGAACTGTGCGCCCGCACCGACGACAACCGCGACGAGGCCACCCACCATGATCACCGCCGCCGTCTTGCGGACCAGCGTGCTCCGCTCCTGTCTGCGCGCCATCTGATCAGCCCGCCAGGTTGAACTTGCCGTCGGCGCCGTAGATGGCGAGCGAAGTGAGCAACGTGATGACGACGACGACCACCAGCGACGCGCGCACCGCGTTGCCGACCGCGACGCCGACGCCGACCGGACCGCCGTCGGCGTTGTAGCCGTAGTAGGTGTGGATCAGCATCACCGCGATGGCCATACAAATGGCCTGCACGAACGACCAGAGAATGTCCGACGGGATCAGGAACGTGTTGAAGTAGTGGTCGTACACACCCGACGACTGCCCGTAGATGACGACCGTCGCAAATCGGCTGGCAACGAAGGCGGCCAGGGAGGCGAGCGAGTAGAGCGGGATGATCGCGATCATGCCCGCGACGATGCGCGTGCTGACCAGGTAGGGAATCGACGAGATCGCCATGGTCTCGAGTGCGTCGATCTCCTCGCTGACCCGCATGGCGCCCAACTGCGCTGTCGCTCCCGCACCGATCGTCGCGGCGAGCGCGATACCCGCGATCACCGGAACCGCGATGCGGACGTTGCTGAACGCCGAGAAGAATCCCGTCAGCGCCTCGACACCGATGTTGGCCAGCGAGCTGTAGCCCTGGACGGCGATGGTGCCGCCGGTGAACAACGTCAGGAATCCGACCACGACGACGGTGCCGCCGATCATCGCCAGGGCACCCGAACCCATGGAGATCTCCGCGATCAGCCGCAGCGTCTCTTTCTTGTACTGGCGTACCGCTCGCGGGATCGCGACAAGGCTGTCCCAGTAGAAGAGAGCCTGATCGCCGATTTGGTTCCAGTCGTCGCCCGCGCGTTTGATCGCGACTCTGGCGGTCTGGAGCCGCGTCGTGAAGGGAAGGACCATTGCTCAGCCCGCCGTCGCCTTCACGCCGACCGCGGTGACAACGACGTTGACCACGAACAGAGCCATGAAGGAGTAGACGACGGTCTCGTTCACAGCATCGCCGACGCCCTTGGCACCGCCCTTGACGTTCAGTCCCTGATAGCAGCCGACCAATCCCGCGAACAGCCCGAACAGCGCCGCTTTGACCATCGAGATCATCAGTTCGCCGAAGCCGGTCAGCAGCGTCAGGCTCGCGAGGAAGGCACCTGGATTCACATCCTGCAGGTACACGGAGAACAGGAACCCGCCGCCGATACCGATCGTGCACACGAGACTGTTGAGCAACAGCGCCACGCCGGTCGAGGCGATCACACGGGGAACCACGAGCCGATGCACCGGATTGATCCCGAGCACCTCCATCGCGTCGATCTCCTCGCGGATCGTCCGAGCGCCGAGGTCGGCGCAGATGGCCGTGGCACCCGCGCCCGCGACGATGAGCACCGTGACGATGGGACCGATCTGAGTGATCGTGCCGAGCGCCGCGCCGGCTCCCGACAGGTCTTGCGCACCGATCTCACGCAGCAGGATGTTCAGCGTGAAGCTGACGAGCACGGTGAAGGGGATCGCCACGAGCAGCGTCGGCATCATCGAGACACGCGCGATCGCCCACGATTGCTCGACCGTCTCCCGCCACTGAAAAGGGCGGTGAAACAGCTCGCGAAATGAATCGACCCCTAGGGCAACGAAGTCGCCGATCTGCTCCAGCGGCGCGTCAAGCCTGCGCGACAAACGTCTGCTCCTCTTCCCCGGTTTCCAAGCAACCTAGCACGCAAAACTCACAGAAGTGGGTCAGTTGACCAGCCCACGCGCCGTGAAGGTTTTCGACGGATCCCGTTCCGCGAAATACGACGTCAGCGACTTCGTCAAATCGTCGGCGTTCCAGGCGTCGCCCTCGGCTTCGAAGACCTCATCGACGGTCGGCGCGGCCATCAGGGTAACGCGCGGACCGTAGACGACGAAGACCTGTCCGGTCACGTCGTCGGAGTCGGGCGAGGCGAGGAAATTCACGAGTCGTACGACATGCTCGGGCGACAGCGGGTCGACGCCATCGGTGGGTGCTTCACCGAACACCGCGGCGGTCATCGCGGTCCGCGCACGCGGGCAGATCGCGTTCGCACGCACGCCGTATCGCTTGAGCGCGCGCGACGAGGAGAGGGTGAGCGCAGTGATCCCGGCCTTGGCTGCGGCGTAGTTCGCCTGCCCCTCGGGGCCCAGCAGGCCGGCTTCCGACGAGGTGTTGATCAGACGCCCGTAGACCGGTCCGCCCGCCTTCTTCGACTCACCACGCCAGTAGGCGCCCGCGTTGCGGTTGAGCAGGAAGTGCCCCCGCAGGTGGACCCGGATCACAAGATCCCATTCGTCGTCGGTCATGTTGAAGAGCATCTTGTCGCGGACGACGCCGGCGTTGCTGACCACGATGTCGAGTCGGCCGAGATCCTCGGTGGCAACGCGCATGATCTCAGCGGCCACGCCGGAGTCGGAGATATCGCCCGCGACGGGCACCGCTCGGCCGCCCGCGGCGGCGATGGTGTCCATCGTGTCGCTGGCGTCGAGTGAGTTCGCGAGGTCGTTGAGGATCACCGTCGCACCCGCCGACGCGAGACCGATCGCCTCGGCTCTGCCGAGACCCGCGCCTGCGCCGGTGACCACGGCGACTCGATCATCAAGTGACTGCACCATCACGAACCCCTCTCGATTACTAGAACCTGTTCTAACATGCGACCTCTGAGTGCCGGAAGCGAACCCCCGAAACCACGCGTGGATTCACTCGAGCCGCAGCGCCGACTTGGGGCATCCGGCCACTGCCCGACGCACCTCGTCGACCTTGTCGTCGGGCACCTCTTCGGACAGAATTACCAGGTAGTCGTCGTCATCGAGGTCGAAGAACTCGGGTGCGAATCCGACACACACACCGTTGGCCTCGCACAGGTCGAAATCCGCCTTGATTCGCATCAGTACCCCTCTTCGTTGTCAGGTCCGCTGGTTGACGGCTGAGTGGATACAGGTTAGAACGTGTTTCAGAAGTTGGCGAGTGCCCACCGGAATCACAGGGGTCGAAGATGCGCATCGCATACACAGAGCAACAGGCCGATCTCCGTCGCGAGCTGCGGTCGTATTTCGCGGGATTGATGACCGACGAACGACGCGCCGCACTCACTGGCGGCGACGGCGAACTCGGCGAGGGCGACGCCTACCGCGACGTCGTGGCACAGATGGGTTCGGACGGCTGGCTCGCGCTGGGCTGGCCGACCGAGTTCGGCGGTCAGAACCGCTCGATGATGGACCAGTTGATCTTCACCGACGAAGCCGCGATCGCGGGCGCGCCGGTCCCGTTTTTGACGATCAACTCGGTCGCGCCGACGATCATGAACTACGGCACCGACGAGCAGAAAGCGTTCTTCCTGCCCAAGATCGCAGCGGGCGAACTGCACTTCTCGATCGGCTACTCCGAGCCGGCCGCAGGCACCGATCTCGCAGCTCTACGCACAACCGCCGTGCGCGATGGCGACGAGTACGTGATCAACGGACAGAAGATGTGGACGTCACTGGTCGCCTACGCCGACTACATCTGGCTGGCGTGCCGCACCGACCCGTCGACCCTCGAACCCGGCGGGAAGAAGCACAAGGGCATCTCGATGCTCATCGTCCCGACCGACAGCGCCGGCTTCGACTACACCCCGGTGCACACGATGTCGGGTGTCGACACGTCGGCCACCTACTACTCCGACGTCCGGGTGCCGGTCAGCGCGCGGGTCGGCGAAGAGGGTGGCGGCTGGCCGCTCGTGACCAACCAGCTCAACCACGAGCGCGTGGCGTTGTGCAGCGCCGCCCCCGTGCAGACCGCGCTTCGCGAAACAGTCGCCTGGGCACAGCAACACAAGACCGGCGACGGCCAGCGGGTCATCGACGCACCCTGGGTGCGCACCAACCTCGCGCGGGTACACGCGAAGGTCGAGTACCTCAAGTTGATCAACTGGAAGATCGCCTCGGCCGCGGCATCCGGCGGATCGCCGAGTCCTGCCGACGCCTCGGCCACCAAGGTCTTCGGCACCGAATTCTCTACTGAGGCCTACCGTTTGCTGATGGAAGTCGTCGGACCCGCCGCGACGCTCCGGCAGGATTCGCCCGGCGCCCAGCTCCACGGTCGACTCGAGCGCTACCAGCGCACCTCCCTGATCCTCACCTTCGGCGGCGAGATCGCGCACCGCCCTTGCGGTCTCGGGGAGGGTGAAGTCCATGGCGGGTGCTCCTCGGTGGGTGGTGATCTCGACAAGCTCGATCAGCGGTGGTGAGCTCGATCAGCGGTGGTGGGGTCGATCAGCGGGGTGAGCTTGATCA